>NZ_JAUBSA010000019.1:0-1380 GCF_036702115.1 Microcoleus sp. LAD1_D5
CCTGTCGCAGCAACTTGCAGCAGTGTGCCATGCGCCATCGAGTTAATTTGCAAAGCCTCAAAACTCAATCCGTCAGCCAGAACAAACTTATCAGTTCCTACGGAAAAATTGAGGATAGTATCAATACCACTATTAGCACTTAACACAAAGTGATCATTCCCCGTACCCCCAATCAAAGTATCATCAGAGCCATCACCAAACAGCCAGTCATCTCCTGCACCCCCATTAAGAATATCGCTATCTTTCCCTCCGTAAATAGTGTCATTACCCTCATCACCATTGAGAGTATCTTGACCTTCATTGCCGTATAACAGGTCATCGCCACTACCACCATTAATACAGTCTTGCTGACCGTCTTGACCAACAGCGCCTCGCTCATTTTGCCCACGATCGCCAAAAAGCGTATCATTCCCCTGATCGCCGCACAAAATATCGCTGCCATCATCGCCGTAGATCAAATCATCGCCAGCATCGGCCTGTACTACATCGTCATCCTTGCCTCCACGAAGGGTATCGTTACCAAAACCCCCACTCAAAGAGTCGGAACTCTCGCCGCCGTTGAGTTCGTCATTTCCATCTCCCCCAAATAGCAAGTCGCGGCCATCCACATCGGACACTAACTCGTTTTGCAAACTACCGTAAAGCGAATCGTCTCCTTCATCGCCGACAATAGTGTCGGAACCGAGTTCGCCCCAAATCCGGTCGTTATCTTTGCCACCGTAAATTAAGTCGTTACCTTTGCCGGCAAAAATGCTGTCGTTACCGCTACCGCCGCCGATGAGATCGCCGGTGTCGTTACCGAAAATTAAGTCGCCTTCATCCGTGGCAACTGTACTGCCAAGTTGAGTGCCGTAGTCGCCGATTATGGTGTCGGAACCTTGATTGCCGTAGAGAGTATCCGAGTCAGTTTCGCCGAAAATTCGATCGCCCCCTTTGCCTCCAAACACCAAATCCTGTCCGTTGCCACCCAGTAAGGTGTCGTCTTGTTCTTGGCCGTTGATCAAGTCGTTGCCATCACCTCCCAACAGCAAATCGAAGCCGTCGGGGTCACTGTCTAGGGAGTTGAGTACGCCACCAAACACAGAGTCGTCTCCGTTGTCGCCCCAAAGGGTGTCCGGGCCTTTGTCACCCCAAATCAGGTCGTTGTCGATGCCACCATAGGCGTTGTCAGAACCTTTGCCCGAGTAAATGGTGTCGTTGCCTTGAGTGCCTGCTATGGCGTCGCCTGAAGACCCGCCGAAAATCAGGTCGCCGTCGTTGTCGGTTAAGTCGATGTTGTTGCCGTTGTCGCCGACTATGGTGTCGGAACCCTGATCGCCGTAGAGTGTGTCTCCATTGCGATCGCCAAACAGGCGATCGTTTTGTTTGCCGCCAAATACG
>NZ_JAUBSA010000019.1:1480-88191 GCF_036702115.1 Microcoleus sp. LAD1_D5
CGGAACCCTGATCGCCGTAGAGTGTGTCTCCATTGCGATCGCCAAACAGGCGATCGTTTTGTTTGCCGCCAAATACGACATCTTGGTCTTTGCCGCCGTAAACGATGTCGTTGCCCTTACCTGCTGCGATGAAGTCTCGCTGTTGGTCGGCGTAAACGATATCGCTGCCACCTTCACCTAATACTGTGTCGTCGCCACCCTTGGAGAGAAACAGTTCGTTAGTTTCGTTTCCTGTTAAATAATCGTTGCCCTCGGTCCCGATGCTGGTGTTTTGGATGTCGATGAGTTGGGCGGCGTTGGAGTCGAAGTTGAGTATTGCCGAAGGCTGGGGGGGGATAAATGTGATGAGAGGCTGCCCTTTCAAGGGGTCGCAACCGCAACTGGTATCCGGTTCGGGTACTCGGTTGAAGATGGGGGTTGGTTCTGGGGCTGGTTCCGGCGCTGGTGGTGTTGGTGGTGTTGGTGTTGGTGGTGTTGGTGTTGGTGGTGGTGGTTCCGGCGCGGGTGTTGGTTCTGGCGCGCGTGTGGGTGTTGGTTCTGGCGCGGGCGCGGGTGTTGGTTCCGGCGCGGGTATGGGCGTCGGGGCAGGTTCCGCTGCGGGTGTGGGTGTTGGTGCCGGCGCGGGCGCGGGTGTTGGTTCCGGCGCGGGTATGGGCGTCGGGGCAGGTTCCGCTGCGGGGGTCGGTGTTGGAGTTGGTGCCGATGTTGGTTCCGGCGCGGGTGTTGGAGTTGGTGCCGGTGTTGGTTCCGGCGCGGGGGTCGGTGTTGGAGTTGGTGCCGGTGTTGGTTCCGGCGCGGGGGTCGGTATCGGTATCGATTCCTTAAGGGGAATGAGAGAGACAGTGGCGACTGCCGCACTGGTGGCGCCGAGGTTATCTGTAGCGCTGTAGGTGAAGTTTGCCCCTGTGAAATTGCCGGACGCCTGGAAGAACAACTGGGTAATTTGCTCGGTTGTTAGGGTTTGACCAGCCGTGACCCGCACTCCCTGGCTGGGATCACCCAAGAACAGCGTGCCCTCATTGGCGGGCGGCAAGGTGTTTACGGTAAAGGAAACCACCGTCCCGTCTGGGTCGGTTCCTCCGATTCCGGGGATGTTCACAGTTGTTTCCAGCAACAAAGCGACGCTGGAGTTGTTGGCGACGGGTGGCTGGTCGGTGGGAGGTAATAGTGCTAGCAGGGAGGCTGTAGCGGGGGCTGGACTGAGGGCGCCGCGGCGGTCTGTGGCGCTGTAGGTAAAGTTGGTGGCGGCGAATTCGCTGGTTGCTTGGAAGAATAACTGGCTGATTTGAGTTGTTGTAAGTCTTTGGCCTGCCGTGACCGTGATTCCCTGGCTGGGATCGCCCAAGAAAAGGACGCCTTGATTTGCCGCCGGCAGGGTGTTGATAGTGAAGGATTCGATCGAGTCGTCGGGGTCTTTGGCCGTCAGCGCTGTGAGGTTGACGGTGCTGTTTGGCGCCAGGGTTTTGCTGAAGTTTGTGGGTACCGGCGGGTAGTTGAACGCCAGCGACACCAGAGAAACTGTGGCTGTAGGACTGCTGCCACCGAGATTGTCCTCGCTGCTGTAGGTAAAATTAGCTCCTGTGAAATTGCCGGCCGACTGGAAGAATAACTGCGTCATTTGCTCGGCTGTCAGGGTTTGACCTGCCGTGACGGCGACTCCCCCGGTTGCGGGGTCGCTCAAGAACAGGACGCCTTGATTTGTTGGCGGCAGGGTGCTGATGGTGAATGTAACCACTATGCCGTCTGAGTCTCTGCCTCCGAGCCCGCTAATTTGGACAACGCTGTTGGGCGCTAGCGCAGCGTTGCTGCTGTAGGCTGATGGAGGTTGGTTGGGTATGGGCTGCGCGCTAATAATAGCGGTGGTGACAGTGGCTCTGGACTCGGAACCGTTGTTATTGCTGGGTTCGGGGTCAAAAGTGGTCGATCGACTCTGGGAAGTATTGCTAATGGTGCCGGTCGCTGGAACGACTAATGTTACCTCGCGGTTGATGTTGCTGCCGCTAGTCAAACTGGGAATTGTTGGGAAGGTGACAACCCCTGTCACTGGGTCGTAAGTGCCGTTATCTGATGCGCTGACTCCCGTTAAACCGGGAATGATGCTGTCTATAATTACTAGGTTTTCAGCAGCATTCGGCCCATTGTTTGCGGTAGTTATAGTATAAGTCACGGAACTACCAGCAGGAGCAGATGTGAGACCGCTCTTGGACGTAACCAAGTCGGCGCGGGCTGCCTCGATCGAAGTGGTGACTCGCCCCCCCGCCTGACCGGACACTGCGACTGTCGAGCCGTCGTTGTTTGTTAAGTCCGGGTCTGGAGTGTCCGATCGACTCAAGACAATATTGGTGATGCTCGTCAGGGTAGTCGGCGGTACAAAGCTGATGGTGCGGCTCTGGTTGGTGCCGCTGGCTAAAGTCGCGATGACTGGGAACTCGATCGCTCCTGTGGCAGGATTGTAGGTTCCGCCGTCGGACACGCTGACATTAGTTAAGCCGGGAATCAAGCTGTCGGTGATGACTACGTTGGTCGCGGGACTCGGCCCGTTGTTGGTAGTAGTGATTGTATAAAGGAGCGTGTCGCCCGCCTTGAGGCTGGCTGGAGCCGTTTTTTGGGTGACAACATCGGCCACAGGATCGATCGAGGTGGTGACGGTGGCGTTGGGGTTTGTACCGTTGTTGTTGGCCGGAGTGGAGTCGGGAGTGATGGAGGTACTTCTGGCCGTGTTGCTGATGGAAGTTAGGGTGGGCGGTACTGTGAAGCCGATCGTCCGGGTGACAGTCTCCGCGTTGGCGATTGCCACGGGCGCGAAGGTGACAATGCCAGTCGCTGGATCGTAAACGCCACCGTTAGATGCCGTGACTCCAGTTAACCCCGGAACTATGCTGTCAGTGATGGTTACAGCTTCTGCAGGACTCGGGCCTAAGTTGATTGTGGCGATCGTATAGCTGACCGAGCTATCGGCGGTAGCACTCGTAGAGCCGGTTTTGGTGGTTGCCAGATCCGCGTTGGGCGCAATACTTGTCGTAACCGTAGAGTTAGTGAGAGTTCCGTCTTTGTTGGTTGTCGAGCCGTTGTTGTTGGTGGCGATCGGATCGAAAGTCGCCGCGCTACTCCGGGCTGTGTTGCTGATGGCGGTACGGGTGGCTGGGGCAATGAAACTGATGGTGCGGGTCGCAGTAGCCGAATTTGCCAGCGCTGTCAGTGCTGGGAAGGTGACAATGCCCGAAACTCGGTCGTAAGTGCCGCCGTCCGATACGCTGACTCCTGTTAAACCCGGAATAATGCTGTCAGTGATGGTCACATCGGCAGCGGGGTCTGGCCCTATGTTAGTCGTAGTCAATGTGTAGGCGACGCTTGACCCAGCCGAAGTAGTCACAGGGCCACTTTTGGTAGTAACTAAATCCGCGACTGTATCGACAACTGTGGTAAAGACTACACCAGGCCCCTCGATTTGCCCTGGCGCAAGCACACCGCTGTTGTTGCTGAGGTCGGGGTCGAAAGTCGAGCTAGTGCTGAATGCAACGTTGGCAAAACTGCTACCGCTGGTTAAACCGGGCGGCAAATCAATTGTCAGGGTGTAAGTCAGAGTCTCACCCGCATTGAGAACCGGAATTAACGGCCAGGTGACAGCCTTGGTTTGGTTCACGTAAGTGCCGTTGTTGGAGGCATTGAGAATCGGCGGCAATCCCCCCGGACGCAGCAGTTCTAAAGGTATTTCGTCTTGAATCAGAACATTTGTAGCAGGCGCTGGCCCCTTGTTTACAGTAGTAATCGTGTAGGTAATCCTGCCTTCGGACTTGACGAACTGCGGGCCGGTCTTGATAGTGGCAACCTCAGCGGCGATACTGGGAGGATTTATAGTTTCAACTACCAGGTTTTGAAGTTCGTGAATGTTGTTGGCGCTTCCTGTGGAACTGCCAAAACCAAATTTGAAAATTGGCGGTACTGGGCCATTTGCGGTTGCTAAGTTGGGGATGTCGATCAATGTAGTTTCGTAGATGTCGTCGAAATTTTCATCGAAGGCAACGGTGAGGCGAGAGGGATTCACCGGATCGTTAGATGGATTCAGTGTAATTTGAACGGATCTTTTGGCTAAATTGCGATCGAGCGTGAACGTATTGCTGAAGTTAAAACTGCTGCCCGGTTCAGGGCCACTAAAGTCAATGCTCGTAGGAATGTTATCGATGCCGAAGGGAACGATCGCATTTGTTAAAAACGGATAACCCTGTGCTTGATTTCCTCTAACAGTTACTGAATCAGGTCTGAAAGAACCAATAGAGGAGCCGGGAATCGAAGGAGGCTCCGGGCCGGAGCGCCCTTCTGTGGATGTTGAAAAATTGCCAAACTCGTCAAGCCCAATGCCTAAATAACCTCCCTCAATACCGGGTATATTTGTTCGTGGAGCGTAAGCCAGAGAACCACCATAACCCCCAGTCCTTGTTGGGCTAACAGTGCCGTCAATCAAGAAGAAACCCAGCCCGTCCCCTGGCTGAGGGCTAATAAAGGGGGCCGGAGGCTCAAATTGCCCGCTTGAACCGTAAGAATAAAAATCAAACTGGACTCTGAGACCGTCGGTTGAAGGAATGGGGTTGTTGTAGATGACGAAGGCTTCCCGAAGGTTTACTGCTGGAGTTAATAGCAGAGCGCCATCGCCGGGACTTGCACCGCCCAAAGCCGGAAGTACGCCGGATACTGTGCCTCCGGTAATGCCGGGGATAAGTTGATCGGCTGCGGTCACCCCACTGCTGGGATCGAACAGTGCCCCGTCGTTTCCCCCGTAAATCCAAGGCCCCCTAACTGTGGAGTTTTTGAAGGTTTCGTTAACTAATGTGCCGAGAGCGTAAGGGTAGGCTTCGAGCACTTCTTTTTCAATGGCGATTCTCGCCTTTATTTCCCCGATCGCAAATTTTAATTCCCAGTCGCCACCGAGTGCCGCACTCCCCGTCAAGTTGTCGGAAGCTGCAATATCTGCACCGGCAATAAAGCTCAGTCGCCGCACGAAGACCTCGCCGCTTTCCCCCGCTGCGATGCTGCACCCGAATAACAAGATATCTCCTCTCTCGCTGAGGGCTTTTCCCCACTGCTGTAACAAATGGCTGTAGGTTTGTAAGTTGTCGTTGCAGAGTTCGATCGACCCTAGCTGCACCGCCGCTTCTCGACCGTGAGAAACTATCTGAAGGCTGTCTAAATCGTTGTAATTAGCCAAAATTCTAGTAATTTGCTCGACTCCATCCCGCGTCGAGTCCAGTACAAATACCTCTGTATCGGCTGTTGCTCCTCTTGCCAAGCTGTCGCAGTTCTCTACTCTGGCATCGAGGAACAGTACATTTTTTATAGTCTGGGCGCCCACAGACTCGGTTGCTCGCAAAAATTCTCTGTGGGGATGCCCAATTCCCGTGCCACCACGAAGTTTTTGGGACAGGAAACACTCCTCTGTTTTTACTTGTTTTATTGGTTTTTTCTGATGATAAGTTGCTGTTGTTCGGCAGTGTGCGCCCGCAATCCTTGCGGGGGATTCACATATTTCTGGGGTGATAAAAATGGGTTTGTTGCAGATGCTTTGCATGGTCGAATTGGCTCACGGATTGTAGATGATGTACCCACTTCAAGATGATAAATATCACCTATTGACAAGGTTGAATTGCAGAGTAAGAGGCTCTGCTGCTTGATTTAGAGCAAGAGCAAAAAACGATTTTTACTCAGGAGAAAGCAGTGCTATATTGACCTTTCATAGCATTGCAAATATCACCGGCAGAAAAGCTGAGGATTTGGGGTTTAAATCCCCATAATCTCTCTATCGGGTGATATTTTGCCTTCGGCTTTTTTCTTTTCTGTTAGCGAGTGGATCTGTTACACGCTTATCTCTTACATCGCGCAGTAGATAATAATACGAGTTCTCAAAAATTTACTTGATGAGGTTTTCTGTACATCTTCTAAGGCATTTTATTTGCAGAGAAAATTAACTATTTCTAGACGTATAAACCAGGTTTGAGGGACGAAAAGACTTCTTTCCAGCCCTCGCTCCCGCTCAACAACTCGGTTTCTTTGGTTTTGGTGTGCAAGCCCTGTTCACAATAGCAACCAGACATTAATTAGGGAGTTATAGCCGTGACATAATTATGGCGGCCGTGCCCGAAGTGTTATTCAACTGAGATCTTGTACCATTCTCAATAACCCTTCTATGGGGGGGTTCTCCTGCCCCGCCCATAAGAAAATTCACTTGTTGTGGAACAGGCCGAAAAGCCTATTCTTGAGAATGGTGCAACATATGAGATTCAATTGAAATTGGCATACCCTGTATCGACGAAGCGTCTTAAAAATTCATGACTTGGAGTCTGGAGATAGCAATCTAGGTTTGAGACTGTTTCGCTACGATCGCAAAAACAGATTCGTGCAGCCCACAAGCAACTTCTCAAGTTGTCAACTTAGAGTCTTCGAGCGGGTTTCTGTTTAAGATAAATGCTCGGGACAATGTTTCGTGCAGAATTTTTCATGATGTTTTGGAGAAACTGATTGGGAGATTTGCGCCTCAGCTACTTACGATTTTTGTTGGCTACTTTTCTTAACTGTAGGAGTTACGCCCAGGAGACTAGAAACCCAATTTATTCCTAAATTTCTCGTCGCCCAACCAAGATTTATGGTCTAAACCTGGTTTCCGATCGTAAGTCCTCAACTAGAAAAACACCGATCGCAATTCCCCTGTTATGGCAACTGTAACCAAGCAATAATGCTCGATTAGGTTTTAATTGCTGAGTTGGGGCGTGGGTCGTCCCAAACAAGCTTCACCAATAATCATTACACGTAAGTACATACTAACTCATTGATTACTACATCCGCAAATAGACGTAGATACAATCACCAATATAAGCTATATCTTTTGATCCCGAACGTCAAGTGTTCTGGCTTGGTAGTACCGACAATCTTGACAGGGCCCAGAAGGATTGACAGCGCAGCGAATGTAATTAGAGCGGGCGTTATACTCGCAAGTGATATCGCCGATCGAATAACCGAGGCTTTGTATGTAAGTGCGATCGGCAGTTGGTAGTTGAGTTCGCATGGGTCTATTCGCTACCGCAAGTCTGGCCGCTGCAATTCTGTCGCGGGCTTGGCTCTGGGCAGAGCGCATCACCCACAAAGACAGTAGCGAGGGAGCTAAACCTATGAAAATAATCAGGAGAGCAGTTAGCACTTTTTCCGAGCTTATGTGGAGAATATTTGTTTTAATTTAGGCGATCGGCAACAAAAAATCCTCCTCGAAAAGACGGTTTTAAATAAGAAAAGTTCCCGATTAAGTCTCAAACTAGGCCGCCCGTGTGTTAAGCGTTAGCTGGGGAGTGAGGACGGCGATCGCGCGCAGCGCCAGGGTTCAACAAAGCCAGAAGTGCAGATATGATGTGATAGTATGTCAGGTCAATTACCAGCAATCAAATAGGTTTGTAGTGACGAATGCAAGTCCTGATAAAAATCAGAGGACTCGGATTCCTCACTACAAACGCGATATCGATTATTTTACAGGACTAGGGATGAGAAACCGGGTCTAGTTCAAAAACAACCAAGTCAGGACATGGGGCAGCTATTGTTTGAGAAACCCGGTTTCTCTCAAAAACTAAAACGGTTAAACCTTAGCAATATCCCCCGCTAAATCCATCAACGAACCCGCACCTTCCACCTTAGCAACATCTAACAAAGTCTTCAAAACCGAATCGGGATTCAAACTAATCGAATCAATTCCCAACTCAACCAAGAAACGAGCAAACTCAGGATAATCGCTGGGCGCTTGACCGCAAATCCCAATCTTGCGATCGTACTTCTTGGCGGCTTTAATCGCAATTGCTACCATTCGCTTGACAGCTTCATTCCGTTCGTCAAAAATGTGCGCGACTAAAGCAGAATCCCGGTCTAATCCTAATGTTAGCTGAGTTAAATCGTTAGAGCCGATCGAGAATCCGTCAAAAACTTGGGCAAATTCGTCAGCAAATATGACATTGCTCGGCAATTCGCACATCACATACACTTGCAAGCCGTTTTCGCCCTTGACTAAACCGTGTTTTGCCATCTCGGCCAACACTTTGCGCCCTTCTTCCGGGGTGCGACAAAACGGAATCATCGGAATCACATTTGTCAAGCCCATGTCGTCGCGAACTCGCTTTAATGCTTTGCATTCCAAAGCGTAAGCTTCGCGGTAATTCGGGTCGTAATAGCGAGAGGCACCGCGCCACCCGATCATTGGGTTTTCTTCCTTGGGTTCAAACTGCCGCCCCCCCAAAAGATTAGCATATTCGTTGCTCTTGAAATCGCTCATCCGCACGATGACTGGATTTGGATAAAATGCGGCGGCAATTGTGGCAATTCCGTGGGCGAGTTTGTCGGTGAAGAAATCGGGTTTGTGTTGGTAAAGTGCTGTGAGTTCGGCAATTTCTTCCTTGACTGATTCATCCACCAATTCGTCAAAGTGAATCAGTGCCAGCGGGTGTGCTTTAATGTGATTGGCAATGATGAATTCTAGCCGCGCTAAGCCTACGCCGTCGCAAGGAATGGCTGATAAACCAAAGGCTTCTTCTGGGTTCCCGACATTCATTAAAATTTGAGTGCGGGTGCGGGGTAAATTCTCGATCGCAGTTTCTTGAATTTCAAAAGGAAGCAAACCCGCATAAACTTTGCCTTCGTCTCCTTCCGAACAAGAAACAGTGATTTCTTGATGGTTTTTCAAGATTTGGGTGGCGTCGCCGGTGCCGACAATGGCGGGAATTCCCATTTCTCGGGCGATGATGGCGGCGTGACAAGTGCGGCCACCGGAATTGGTGACGATCGCACTTGCTTTTTTCATAATCGGTTCCCAATCGGGGTCTGTTTTGTTGGTAACTAAAACTTCTCCTGATTGAAATTCAGCGATTCTGTGAACATCTAAAATCACGCGGGCTTTGCCTTGTCCGATTGATTCGCCAACGGCGCGTCCTTTTGCTAAAACTGCACTGCTGCCTTGCAATTTGTAGTTTCGCAAAACTTTAGCAGACTTTTGAGATTGTACTGTTTCGGGTCGCGCTTGGACAATAAACAATTCGCCCGTATTGCCGTCTTTTGCCCACTCAATGTCCATCGGGGTATAAGTCCCGCGCACTTTAGAGTAGTGTTCTTCGATGATGACGGCCCATTTGGCTAGTTGCAGAATTTCATCATCTTGTATGGCAAATTTATTTTTTTCGGCTGCTATGACGGAGACGTTTTTGGTGTATTTAGAACCGCCGATATCGTACACCATTTTGAGTGTTTTGCTGCCGAGGCGTTTGTCTAAAATCGGGAGGAAACCTTGTTTTAATGTTGGTTTAAAGACGAAGTATTCGTCGGGGTTGACGGTGCCTTGGACGACGTTTTCGCCTAATCCGTAGGCGGCGGTGACTAATACGGCGTTTTTGAATCCGGTTTCGGTGTCGATGCTGAACATGACGCCGGAGGATGCTAAGTCCGATCGCACCATTTTTTGGACACCGACAGATAAGGCGACTTCAAAGTGGTCGAAACCCCGCTGTTGGCGGTAGGAAATCGCTCTGTCGGTGAATATGGAAGCAAAGCATTTGTGACAGCATTCGAGGACGCCAGCGCAAGCTTGGACGTTGAGGTAGGTTTCTTGCTGTCCCGCAAAACTGGCGTCTGGTAAGTCTTCGGCGGTGGCGGAGGAACGCACTGCTACGTCTGTACTGTCGCCGTAGCGATCGCACAATTTTTCGTAAGCATCCGCGATCGCCGCTTGGAGTTCTCGCGGAAATGGTGTGTCGAGAATCAGTGCCCGCGCTTGCTTGCCTTTTTGTCGCAGGTTCTGCAGATCTTCTACGTCTAAATCGGCAAAAATTTCGCGCAATTTAGCTTCTAAACCCGCCGACTCGATGAAGTAGCGGTAAGCGTGTGCTGTAGTTGCAAATCCGTTGGGAACTCTGACTCCTTGGGCGGTTAACTGTTGAATCATTTCGCCCAAAGAAGCATTTTTCCCGCCTACTAATGGGATGTCGGCGATGCCGACTTCATCAAATAATAATACTAAGGCTTTTTCTTTGGGAATTAAAACGGGTCTTGGTGCAATTTCTAATTTTTCGATCATTGCTTTTTTCCTCTAAACTTCATCTCAGTTATGTCAAAGGACAGTAAACAAAAGACGGTTTATTTTGAATTGTAATTTTGTTGCCAAAATTCTCTGATTTTTTCCTAGGCTGTATCAACCGAGTTTTCGATTGCCTCTATTTCAAGATTATCACTTTTTTGCTAAATAGCAAGGCCTGTGGAGATTTTTTATTTGATTGCAAAAAGTAAATAAATCGCAGTAATGAGTTTATTTAAGGTATTATAAAAGAAGTGGTAAAAATATGAATAGTGAAGATAGTTCGCACCGCTTTTTTTGGGTTGAGCGCTCATTGTTGTGGGGATATTGCTGGGATTGTGTTGCTAGGGCAATTGAAGGACAACAAAGGGTGGGGTTCGATCGCGCGATCGGCTGAACCTGCCCAAAAACAGATACTTACTTTCCGACAGTAGTCGTGAGTCGCCCAAAATTTTAGATTCTAGTTCAACCTCCCCGATTCATCTGTGGACTAAATCTAAAATCTAACATCTAAAATCTAACATCTAAAATCGACAGATCGGGGCGATCTCCCAAAAAACACAACACCAAGCAGCTTAGTTTCGTCATGAAACCGAGCTTCTAAAAACCCTAAAATTTTTGCCTCTGATTGCGTGGATCTACTTAGAGCAAAAACACAGTCGCATAGAGTGGATTGTAATTGTTGAACCACAGAGTTTTTAACTTGGAGTGGTGGGATTTGGGGCGAGGCAATTATTTATATGCTATAATAGTTAGCTCGACTGCCTTCTGACAAAAAACAAGGTATATGATATCAGTTTTGAGCCCAGCCGCAAAGCAAAACGGCTTTAAAGTTCTTCTGGTCGAAGACAATCAAGCAGAAGCCGAGCTGATCGAAGAATTATTATTAGAAACAAATGTCAGTAGAGCCGAACCCCAAAGGCTATCAGTAAGTTGTACAGACCGTCTCAGCAAAGCGCAGGAACTTTTGGTAGGCGAACATTTTGATGTGATTTTACTAGATCTTTCGCTGCCCGACAGCCAAGACTTAAGTACAATTGTCAAAATACAAGAATACAGCCTAAATACTCCGATTGTCGTACTGACTGCCCGCAACGATGAAGAACTCGCCGTGCAGTCAATCCAAGCAGGAGCTCAGGATTATCTAGTCAAGCGAAAAATCGACAGCGAAGTGTTAATTCGATCGCTCCGCTACGCAGTCGAGCGACAGCACAACCAAGAAGCTTTGCGAAAAAGCGAAGAAAAATATCGCTCGGTAGTCGAGAATTCTCTCGTCGGAATTGCCATTCTTGCTCCTCCGACTTGCCCCTCAGCACCAGAAAAATGCCAGTGGTTGGAAGTGAACGATGCTTTGTGTGATTTGCTGGGATACGCTCGCCAAGATTTTTTGCACGAGAATTGGGAACGGTGGGGTTTTCCTGAAGACTTGCAGGCTAGTTTAGAGCAGTTAAATAAAATTTTAGCAGGGGAGAGTGAAGGCTATGTTTTAGACCAACGGTGGCGCAAAAAAGATGGAGAAATAGTTTACACTCGAGTTTCCCTGCGCTGTATTCGCGGCCGGGACGGCTCGATAGAGCGGATGATAAAAGTAATCTTGGATGTCAGCGACCGCTACCGTTACGAACACAAATTAAAAACATCAGAAGAGTTTTTTAAGCACACGATTAATGCTACTCCCGACCCAATTTTTGTCAAAGACGAGCAGCATCGCTGGATCGTATTAAACGACGCTTTCTGCGATTTAATGGGAAAAACGCGACAAGAACTGATCGGTAAGTCGGGATACGAATTTTTGTCACGAGCAAAAGCCCAAAGGTTTCGGCAAAAAGACGAAGAGGTATTCAGAACTGGCATCGCTGAAGAAACGGAAGAAAAATTTACAGACACCACCGGTAACAAACGTATAATTTCGATCAAAAAAAGTGTCTTTCAAGCAACTAACAGCAGTAAAATGTTAGTGGGCACAATTCGAGATGTCACTGAGTACAAACGCCAACAATTAGCTTTAAAAGAGAGCGAAGCTAGGTTTCAAAAAATGGCATCTAACGTGCCAGGAATGATTTATCAGTTCCGGCTCGAACCGGGCGGCAGAAAATATTTTACTTACGTTTCTTCTGGCAGCAAAAACCTTTACCAATTAGAAGCGAAAGATATAGAAAAAAAGAAAAATTTTGCTTATGAAACAATTCATCCAGATGACCTCACAGGCTTTGAAAAATCGATCAAAATTTCAGCAACGACTCTGCAACCTTGGCAGCACCAGTGGCGGCAAATTATTCAGGGCAAAGTGAAGTGGCTGCAAGGTGCGTCGAAGCCAGAAAAGCAAGCCAACGGCGATATAGTGTGGGATGGCTTGGTGATGGATATCACCGAATTAAAACAAACCCAGCAAGACCGCGATCGATTTTTTAATATCTCGCTGGATTTACTTTGCATTGCAGGTTTTGACGGCTATTTCAGACGCTTAAACCCGGCTTGGTCTACTGTATTAGGTTACAGCAGCGATGAAATGTTAGCCCAACCTTGGGTCGAATTCGTGCATCCAGAAGACAGAAATACCTGTTTGAACCAATTAGAAGACCTCAAAAACGGCAGTTCAATTGTCAACGTAAAACTCCGCTATATTTGCCGAGATGGTAATTATAAATGGCTGTCGTGGACGGCCTCGCCGTTTGCAGAAGAAGGTTTGATTTATGCAGTTGCCCGCGACGTTACATTGAACAAGCAAGCTGAAGCTGAATTGCGTAAGAGCGAAGCCACCAATCGCGCTCTTTTAAATGCAATACCAGACATGATATTTCGCTGTCGGGCAGACGGCACGTTTGTAGACTTCAAACCAGCAAAAGATTTCCCGCATCTCCTACATCAAAAAAAAGTAATTGGCAAAAAAGCACAAGACATATTGCCGGCTGCTTTTGTTGAAAAAATCTTGTCTCGCAACCAACAAGCGATCGACACTGGCGAGATTCAAGTTGTAGAATATCAAATGCCAGTTAATGGTGAACTGTACGATTTTGAAGCGAGAATTGTCTTCTGCACGGAGGACGAAATTATCGCGATCGTCCGCGACATCACTCAACGCAAACGATCCGAGTCAAAACTCCACAGGCAAGCAGCAGCAATGGCCCAAGCTTCCGAAGGTATCGCCATATTCAGTGCCGACCATGAGGTGATTTATTGCAACGCAGCACGACTAAAAATCTACGGTTACGACTCTCTAGAAGAAATCTTAGATAAAAGTTGGAAAATATTCTACCAAGGTGCCGAACTGCAAAGGTTCGAGCAAGAAGTCCTGCCGACTTTAGTGAAGAAAGGTTCTTACAGCACCGAAGCAGTAGGATGCCGTCGCGACCGCTCGGAAGTCCCTATAGATGTCTCGCTGACAATGCTGCCCGAGGGGGAAATCATTTGCATTGTTCGCGATATTTCCCAAAGAAAAAAAACAGAAGCAGCACTGCGAGAAAGCCAGCGATTCATTCAACAAATTGCTGGGGCAAGTCCTAATATTTTGTATGTTTGTGACTTAATTGAAAAAAAAACCATCTATGGGAACGCTTCTATCTACCACATTCTTGGCTATACAGTAGAGGAGATTCAGGCAATGGGGCCCTGGATGATGTCAACTTTAATCCACCCCGAAAATTCAATCAAAATGCCTGATTATTTACAGCAAGTCGAAACAGGCAGCGAAGGGGATATATTTGAAATTGAATACAGAATTAGGCACAAGGATGGTTCTTGGCGCTGGATGGTTAGCCGAGATACTGTATTTGCGAAAACAGCAGACGGTAAGTTAAAACAAATTCTCGGCACGGCAACTGATATTACAGAAAGCAAGCAAGCCGAAGATGAAATAAAGCTGTTGCTGGCAGCAACTCAAGCAATTAGTCAGTCAGCCGATTTTCACAGCGCCCTCCCAGATATCCTGCGGTTGCTGTGCAATGCGATCGGCTGGAATTTTGCGGAAGCTTGGATACCGTCTGCTAACGGTACTTGTTTGGAACACAGCGAAACTTGGTACGCTAGCGATCGCGATTTAGATATGTTCGGCAACGAAAGTAAAAAAATTAGATTTGCCGCCGGAGTGGCAGTACCTGGACGGATTTGGTCAACCAGAAATGTAGAATGGATTGAAGATATTTCTGTAGCCAAGAATCATCTTTTTGCCCGATCGCAAATGGCGGCATCAGTGGGATTGAAAGGTTGTTTCGGAGTGCCAATTCACGCTAGCTCAAAGGTGCTGGCAGTTTTAGTATTCTGCAAGCGCGACCGCTCGATTATGGAACCGCGTATAGTAGAGTTGGTCAAGGCTGTAGCGACTCAGTTAGGCGATCATATTCAGCGCAAACAAGCCGAAGAAGAATTGCGTAAAAGTGAAGAACGCTGGCAGTTAGTTCTCAAAGGCAATCAAGACGGAATTTGGGATCTGAATCTTCAAACAAATGAAGCTTTTCGATCGGCCCGCTGGCACGAAATTATCGGTTACGGAGATGGCGAATTCGACAGCACCTACAGCGCATGGATCGATCGCATCCATCCAGACGATCGCTCACGAGTGCAAGCAGCGATCCAAGGTTATCTCGATCGCCAAACCCCCTATTACGCCGCCGAATACCGCTTGCAGTGCAAAGACGGTAGCTATAAGTGGGTGCTCGCCCGCGCTCAAGCAGTGTGGGACGAAGCCGGAAACCCTCTGCGGATGGTGGGTTCGATGACGGATATTAGCGATCGCAAAGCAGCAGAATTAGCTTTACGGCAGGTCACTCAAGCCGTCGAAAGTACCAGCGACGCGATCGTGATCGCCGACTTGAAAGGGCGGTCTATTTACCACAATCAAGCCTTCATGCAGCGCTACGGCTACACGGTGGAAGAACTTAACGATATTGGCGATATGGCCGCGCTTTACGTGCGGCATAAAAATTACAAACAAATCTATAAAAGCCTTCGCCAAGGTCGCTCGTGGTGCGGCGAAGTGACCATGCGAACTAAGAGCTACGAAGCAGTAACTGCTCTCGTGCGAGCCGACAGTATTCAAGATAGTAATGGTAATACCATCGGCTTAATTGGAGTAATTACTGACATCACAAAACGCAAAGAATCAGAAGTAATTTTGCGCCACAAGTTAAAGCGCGAACAGTTGGTAGTAGCCATGCTGGAACGCATTAGATCTTCTCTCAATCTCGAAGAAATTCTTACCAAAAGTGTCGAAGAAGTGCGGCATTTTTTGCAAGTAGACCGCACGGTTATTTACCAATTTAATCCTGATTGGAGTGGGTTGATCGCTGTCGAGTCTGTTGCCAAAAATGCCAGACCAATTGTAGGAATGGAAATTTATGACCCCTGTTTTGGGGCAGCCTACCTTCCTCTTTACCAAGAGGGCAGAATTAGAGCCATAGAAGATGTTCACAATGCCGGCCTCGCCGACTGCCACTTGGCTTTGTTGACGGGGCTCGATGTGAGAGCGAATCTGGTAGTGCCGATTTTGCAAGGCGAAAACTTGTGGGGGCTGTTAATTGCCCACCACTGCACGGGCCCGCGTCCCTGGCAGCAATTCGAGGGAGAGTGCCTAAAACAATTGGGGGTGCAGTTGGCGATCGCCATTCAGCAATCAATGCTATTTGAACAAGCACAAACCGAAATTGCCGATCGCAAACTTGCAGAAACCGCCCTGCAATTAGCTAAAGAAGCCGCCGAATCCGCCAACCGCGCTAAAAGCGACTTTCTCGCCAACATGAGCCACGAATTGCGGACGCCTTTGAACGGGATTTTGGGATACATTCAACTGCTCAAACTGGATAAAAATTTTACCGCCGAGCAGCAGGAAAGTCTCAACAACGTTCACCAGTGCGGCAACCACCTGCTGATGCTGATTAATGACGTTTTAGACCTCTCAAAAATCGAAGCAAGTAAAATGGATCTGTCGCTGACAAACGTGCATTTTTTTAGCTTTGTTAAAAGTATTATTGATTTGTTCCAGATGCGATCGGCTCAAAAAGGAATTGCCTTTAATTACGAGCAGGTGTCAGCGCTACCCGACGGCATTTTGGCTGACGAAAAAAGGTTGCGTCAAGTTTTGATTAATTTGCTCAGCAATGCCGTTAAGTTTACGAACAGTGGCAGCGTTACATTCAAAGTCGGTTATGCAGAAAATTTCCCCGATAATTATCCTCAAACCAACTGCGAAACTTCTAATTTGACAGCGGAAATTGCCACTCAAACGATCAATTTTACCGCGAATTTAGACGCGCAGCAAATGTCGATCCCGCCACTGGGAACAAAAGAAGCGCGCGAGGTGATAACAGCAGACAATACCGGCGATGGTGCCCCTACCCCTAAAATTCGCTTTCAAATCGAAGATACGGGCATTGGCATCGGGCAGAATAAATTAGAAGAAATATTTTTGCCTTTTCATCAAGTGGGCGATCATAGTAATTTCGTCGAAGGTACGGGACTGGGACTTTCCATCAGCCAAAAATTAGCCAAAATGATGGGCAGCCAAATTCGCGTCCAAAGTACCTCCGGCAAAGGCAGTATATTTTGGTTGGATCTAGACTTGCCCGCAGTCGCCCAGTCTTCTGAACTCCCCTCCCGGCAAGAAAAAAGGCGGCTTATCGGTTTTACCGGCCCCCAGCGGAAAGTGCTAATCGTGGACGATCACGAAGTAAATCGCGCCATGTTGCACAGACTACTTTTTCATTTAGGCTTTGAAATTGCACAAGCTACAGACGGCGAAGACTGCTTGCACAAAGCACAGGAATTTCTACCGGATATAATTTTAATGGATTTGCTGATGCCCGTAATGAACGGTTGGGAAGCTACCAGACGGCTGCGACAGTTGCCGGAATTAAAGGATACGGTTATCCTTGCTTTGTCCGCTAACGTTTACGAGACTACCAAGCAAGAGAGCATACTTGCAGGTTGCGATAATTTTCTCACCAAGCCGATTCAAACTAATGAGCTTTTAGAATTATTGCGCCTACATTTGAGACTAGAATGGGTTTACGAAGAAGGAGCACAAACCAAAAAGCGGACAGATCAAACTGCAAAAGCATCTTCTGAGATTGCTGCTGCTGACTCAAGGATGGTGTCTCCTGCCTCAGAGTCAGTCTTGGCGTTGTTAAGATTGGCTGCAATGGGCGATATTGAAGCTATTCTGGAAGAGACTGCTAAACTCGAAGCTTCTGACCCGAAATTAGTGCCTTTCGTTCATCACCTGCGCCAACTTGCTAAAGGATTTCAGCTCAAGCAAATTCGAGATTTTTTGAAGCAACATTTGTCCTAAAATTGACTGTAGCTAACACACAACTCAAAATCAGTTAAATCTCACCTCTTGCACTTTTGTCAGCAACAGGCAAGATGCCTGTTCCACAGAGACTGTAATTTTGGTGGGGTGGGCATCCTACCCGCCCATAAAAGAAAAGAGTGATTGCCAATAAAGGCATCTACGAAGCAACCGGGTTTCGAGAGCCGCAGAAAATCACTTGAATCCGATTTAAACTCACAACCCACAACTAAAAAGTAAAAAATTTGAATGTTTGCCTTGAATATGAACGATAAGAATGCTGAAAGAAGTATCATACTAATTGTCGATGACAACCAAACAAATCTTGACGTACTTTTCGAGTTGTTAAGGAATTACGGGTTTAAAGTATTAGTGGCTCTAGACGGCGAAAGTGCGATCGAGCAAATTGACTACATCCATCCAGACTTGATTCTTTTGGATATCATGATGCCAGGAATTGACGGTTTTGAAACTTGCCGACGTTTGAAAGCAGACCCGTCAACGCAAGATATTCCCATCATATTCATGAGCGCCCTTTCCGATACGCCGGATAAAGTAAAAGGCTTTCAGACAGGAGCCGTTGACTACATCACTAAGCCTTTCCAGCACGAAGAAGTTTTGAGCCGGATTCAAACCCACTTGACAATCCGCAGCTTGCAAAAAAAACTCGAAGAAAAAAACCTCGAACTTGCCCACCTCAACCAAAACCTGGAAAGACTTGTTGAACAAAAAACCAAGCAATTAATAAACCAGGAAAAAACTGCCATCATCGGACGTTTGACTCAGGGAATGGTTCACAACCTCAAAAGTCCCCTGCAAGTGATCCAGACTAGCGTCGATTTGATTGAAACAAAAGCCACACAAATTCAAGAAGACTCTCTGTTTAATTATACTAAGTATATTTTTCAAGCTGTCACAAAAATCAATCAGATCATGGATACTCTGATGATGAAAAGCAGAAACGAGCAAAAGCAAGATTTGCACCCTGTGAATATCAACGATTTAGTGCAGCGAGAAATTCAGCTATTGGAAGGCAACCTGTATTTTAAAAATAAGATTAGAAAAAAATACTTTTATGACGAAGAAATTGCCAGCATTCCCTTAATTTATTCCTATCTTTCTCAAGTATTTTATAATTTAATCAATAATGCAATGGATGCTATGTGGGAAAAGAAAAGCAGAGAAATAACTATCGTGACTCGGCAAGATGACTCGAACCTATACCTGGATATTGCAGATACGGGATGCGGTATATCATCTGAAGACTTGCCAAAACTTTTTGACCCTTTTTACACATCCAAGCCACCTAAAGGCGAGGAAAAAACCGAAGGGGAACCGACAGGAACTGGTCTAGGACTTTATACTTGTATTGAACTTTTAAAGCCTTTTAACGGTGAGATTGCTATTAGCAGCACTGTCGGTCAAGGCAGCGTGTTTACAGTTGTGCTCCCCAAACCGCAGAAAAATTGAGCGACTCAACTGAGTTGAATTGTGTCCGGTTAGACAACCATAATTAAGTTTATAATTAAATTTGTACCAAGGAATGCAAGGCTTGGTTCCTCGATCAAGAGAGGAGTTGCATTGCTCAATACAAACAGGCGCTAATTCCGGGCAATTAAGCTAACACAATCTCAGAGCGTATCTTGTAAACCAACGGTAATTCTGGTAGCTTAGTAGTAATACTATTTTGAAAAAATAAGGCCACTTTAAGCAAGCTTTAAACGGCTATTTAAAATCTAAAGTTTCAAAGGCTATCAGCAATGCAAATCTTGATTACTCCGCGCTCTTTTGACTTGCCTCTTGCTATTCCCCTGCCAAAGGTTGTAAATTAAAACAGAGTTGAGTTGCAATATTGGTAAGAGTATAATAGTTTTGGGCCACTAGGTTTCGGGCGAGGCGGAAAACTTGCAGCGAACAACTCAATTCTACAAATAAATTTGCGGGGTCTGCAAGCACACAGCGCACTCTCAAGCGTGCGGTTCAAGTTCCCCAATAATGAGCTAGGTAACTGCATCCGCTGCTGATTTTTTTTATTCCTAAAAAATAGCAAAAGGATAGCAGTAAAAAAATGCCAGTTTACGCAAGAACCAAACTGCGATAGTCATCAGTCATTCCAAATCTAAAATCTAAAATCTAAAATCTAAAATGGTATGGCATCTGTTTTTGAGTCAACTTTAACGCCTGCTTGCTTGAAAGTTCTTTTAGTAGAGGACTGTGCAGAAGATGCAGAACTCATTCAAGAACTGCTGTCAGAGCCCCGACTAGGACAATCAATTGAGTTGACGAATGTAGTTTGCATGCGGGAAGCGAGAGAAATTTTATGCGGCGAAACTTTTGATGTAATTTTATTAGACCTTTCACTTCCTGACAGCCTAAAATTTAATACTTTTTTCCGAATGCAAGATTGCGGAATAAATATTCCGATCGTCATTCTGACAGCCGCCGATGACGAAGAACTGGCTGTCGAGTTAATTGCCGCCGGCGCCCAAGATTATCTGGTGAAAAGACAGGTAGACCGCCGGCTGCTGGTACGGACGCTCAGGTGCGCGATCGCCCGCCAGAAACGGCAAGCAGAATGGCAAAAAAGTCAAGAAAAATACTTGCGGGTTGTTGACAATATCAGAGAAGTAGTTTTTGAAACAAATACTGCTGGGAATTGGACTTTTCTTAATCCGGCTTGGACGGAAATTACCGGATTTACCGTTGATGAAAGCTTAGGAACTTCCTGTTTGAGTTACATTCATTCTGACGATCAATACCAATATTTAAATTCGTTTAGAAGTCTGAGCGAAAATCAAGAAACATCCAGTTGCTATCAAATTCGATATCTTACCAAAAAGGGCGAAACTCGCTGGGTGGAAGTGCAAGAATTTTTGAGGTTGGGGTGGGACGGCGCGGCGCAGGGGACGACAGGAACTATCCACGATATTACGGATAAAGTTTTAGCACTCTCCGAGCTGGAAGCTAGTAAAAAGTTTTTGAATTATACGATCGATGCCCTGGCTGCTCCAATTTTCGTCAAGGATGAACAGCACCGCTGGATACTGTTAAATGATGCTTTTTGCAAGCTGATCGGGAAGCAGCGCGAGGAACTGCTGGGCAAATCGGATTATGACTTTTTCCCAAAACAAGAAGCTGAGATTTTTTGGCAAACTGACCAACAAGTGTTTAGGACGGGGAAAGAAAACGAGAGCGAGGAAATATTTACGGGCGCCCACGGTGCAAAGCACATTCTGTCTACTAAAAAAACCGTCTTTGAAAATACCGACGGCAGTAAAATTTTGGTGGGGATAATTC
This sequence comes from Microcoleus sp. LAD1_D5, assembly GCF_036702115.1. NCBI lineage: Bacteria > Bacillati > Cyanobacteriota > Cyanophyceae > Oscillatoriales > Microcoleaceae > Microcoleus > Microcoleus sp. LAD1_D5. The sequence continues at coordinate 22,147 of NZ_JAUBSA010000019.1, forward strand.
GAGATATCACTCAGGATAGGCGCCAACAATTAATGCAGCAAGAAAGCGAAGCTAGACTGCGGCAACTTGCTGCCAATTTGCCGGGAATAATTTATCAATTTCGCCTATCAACCGACGGGCAAAAAAGTTTTCCTTACATTTCTTCGGGCAGCCGCGATTTATATGAACTGGAACCTGAAAATGTTCAGCAAACTCCCCAACTACTTTTTAGTTGTATTCATCCAGACGACCGCCAAAGATTTGAAGAATCTATTGCTGTTTCTGCGGCAAATATGCAGCTTTGGTACCAGGAATGGCGGGCGATTGTACCGTCGGGAAAACTTAAGTGGCTGCAAGGGGTTTCGAGACCGGAACGAGTTGATTTTCCCACAGAAATAGGGCACCAAGGCGATATAATTTGGGAAGGCATGGTGCTGGATATTACTGATTTAAAACAGACCGAAGCAGCTTTACGGGAGAGTGAAGCCAGATTTCGCTCGCTCGTTGAGAATATCCCCGGCGCTATCTGCCGCAGCTTGTATGATGCTGATGGGACGATGGTATTTATTAGCGATGAAATTGAGGCAATTAGTGGTTATCCTGCTGAGGATTTTATTGGCAAGAACCGCTGGAGTTTTACTAGCATTATCCATGAGGCAGACCACGAAATGGTCGATCGACAAGTCAGCGCAGCGGTAGAGTCGAAACAGCCGTACAATCTAGAATACCGGATTGTTCGCGCTGACGGCGCGGTGCGGTGGATGTCGGAAAGAGGTAGGCCAACTTACAATCTAGAAGGGCTAGTTTTGTGGCTAGACAGAGCGATTTTTGATATTACCGATCGCAAACAAGCGGAACTGACTCTGTGCCTGGTAACTCAAGCTGTAGACAGCGCTAGTGATGCGATCGCGATCGCAGATTTGGACGGTTATTCCGTTTATCACAATCAAGCATTTATTCAGCGCTACGGCTATACAGTTGAGGAACTAAATAATGCCGGAGGCCCAGCAGTAATGTACCCCAAATCTCAAGATTTGAGAAAGTTATTTAGGGTGCTGCGGAAAGGTTTTCCCTGGGAAAATGAAATTGAAATTAAGAGTAAAAATGGCGATATTATAGAGACTTTCTTGCGAGCTAACTGCATTAAAGATAGCGCTAGTCAACCGATAGGAATGATAGCCATAATTGCCGATCTCACGGAAATAAAACGCACCGCATCGGCATTAAAACTCAGTCAAGAGCGATTGGAGTTGGCGGTTTCAGGTAGCTCTTTGGGGCTGTGGGATTGGAATATCGCTACTGGCGAAACTTATTTCGACTTTTATTGGAAATCAATGCTAGGCTATGCAGAAACCGAAATTGAAAATAACCTCAAAGGTTGGGAAAGTTTGGTGCATCCAGAAGACCGACTGAAGGTAATGGAATGTTTAAATTCCTATTTGGAAGGTGAGACTGATATCTATGAATTTGAATTTCGGATGCTCAACAAAGCGGGCAATTGGCAGTGGATTCTGGCGATGGGCAAGGTAGTCGAGTACGACGAATGGGGTGCGCCGTTGCGGATAACAGGCACTCACAAAGATATCAGCGCCCGCGTTGCAGCAGAAGCAGAAAAAACTCAGTTGATCGCATCTTTGCAACAACTTGCCGAACAGTTGCAAGCAGCGCAAAAAATTGCCCGCATCGGCAATTGGGAATTCGATATTGAGGCAGGAATTATTACTTGGTCGGAAGAACTGTTTCGAGTTTACGGCCGAGAATTGAATCAGCCGCCGACAATGGAAGAACTTTTAGAGCAAATTCATTCCGATGACAAAGAAGTTTTTACACAAGTTGTGCAAAACGCAGTGACTGAAGGGACAGCTTACGACATCGACCACCGCATCTATTTTCCATCAGGAGAAATCAGGCACGTTAACGCTAAAGGACAATCTGTTAAAAATGAGTTGGGTCAGGTGGTGCGGCTGTTTGGCACGGCAATGGACATTAGCCATCGCAAAAAAGCAGAAATTGCTTTACAAGAAAGCGAACAGCGATTTCGAGCTGTATTTGAACAAGCCGCGATTGGCATTGTTAAAGTGTGGCCAGACGGTCAATTTTTGAATGCAAATCAAGGCTTTTGCAATATTGTCGGATACTCTGAATTGGAACTGAAAGCGCGAAATGTTGGGGATATTTCTCACCCAGAAGATGTAGCAGCCGATGTCGAGTCGCGCGACAGACTGTTAGCTGGGGAAATTTTTAATTATTCCCTTGAAAAACGCTTTATTCGCAAAGACGGTTCATTTGTTTGGACTAATATGACTGTATCATTAGTGCGGAATGGGTTTGGGGAACCTAGCTATGTAATTGGTGTGATTGAAGATATTAGCACTCGCAAACTTGCCGAGGCTATCTTGCGCCAGCAATTAAAGCGAGAACGCTTGGTGGTAGCAATGCTGGAACGCATTCGCTCGTCTCTAAATTTAGAAGAAATCTTGACCAAAGCTGTTGCTGAAGTACGGCATTTTTTGCAAACAGACCGGACAGTTATTTATCAGTTTAATTCCGATTGGAGCGGTTTTGTAACAGTCGAGTCTGTGGGCCAAAATTGGCTGGCTATTCAGGGAATAACTATTAACGATTCGTGCTTTGAAGACAACTATGCTTCTGCTTACGAACACGGTCGTGCTGTAGCTGTAGATGATATTTACCAAGCTGATCTTTCCGAGTGCTACATTAATTTATTAAGTCAATTTCAGGTGCGAGCTAATTTGGTAGTGCCAGTTTTGCAAGGCGAGAAGTTGTGGGGGCTATTGATTGCTCACGAGTGCGCGGGTCCCCGCCACTGGCTGGAAATTGAGGTCGAGTGTCTCAAACAAATTAGCGTGCAGTTGGCGATCGCTATCCAGCAATCAATGCTGTTTGAGCAAGCACAAACTGAAATTGCCGATCGCAAACAAGCCGAGTCAGCTTTGCAGGAATCGGAAGCGCGAGAACGTTCAAAAGCGCTAGAGTTAGAAGCAGCTATTAACAAACTCCGAACGACTCAAGCTCAGCTTGTTCAGAATGAAAAAATGGTGAGTTTGGGTCAGTTAGTTGCTGGTGTTGCTCACGAAATTAATAACCCTGTTAGCTTTATTCACTGCAATCTCACTCCGGCTCGTAATTACACTTTAGATTTGCTGGAATTGATTAAATTTTACCAGCATTACTGTCCTAATCCTCCAGCCCAAGTCTTGGATAAAATTAATGAAATAGACTTGGATTATATTGCTGAGGATTTCCCGAGATTGTTTAATTCGATGCAAGTAGGAACCGAGCGAATTGTCGAGATCGTGAAATCGTTGCGTAACTTTTCGCGATTGGACGAGTCCGCTGGGAAGTCTGTCAACATTCACGAGGGAATTGATAGCACTTTGATGATTTTGCAAAATCGGTTGAAATCTCACAGCAGTCATCGGGAAATTCAGATTGTTAAAGATTACCAACTATTGCCGCCAATTGAATGTTTTCCGGGCGAGTTGAATCAGGTATTTATGAATATTTTGATTAATGCGATCGATGCTTTGGAAGAACGGGACAAGCAGCGTCCGATCGAGGAGTGCGATCGACATCCAAGCACGATCGCTATTCGCACTTATCAGGCTGCTGCGGGCTTCGTAGCGGTATCTATTGCCGACAACGGGCGGGGGATACCGGAGTCGGTGCGATCGAGGCTGTTTGACCCGTTTTTCACGACTAAACCTGTGGGCAAGGGCACGGGTTTGGGATTGTCGATTTCTCACTCGATTATAGTCGATCGCCACGGCGGCAGATTGAGCTGTATTTCGACACCGGGAGAGGGAGCGGAGTTTTTGATTGAAATTCCAGTGCGGCCGAATTTAACAGGTAGGAATTCAAATTTGGGGCAATAAATTAGGAATTTGTAATTAGAAATTGGGCAGCGGAAATGGGCAATATCTCACATCTTGCACCATTCTCGCTTAACAGGCTTTCCGGCCTGTTCCACAAAGAGTGAATTTTCTTGTGGAACAGGCCGGAAAGCCTGTTCCTAAACAAGTAATTGAGAATGGTGCAACATCTCAGTAATATCAAATACCGTAGCATCGGAATTATACCCTGCCAGCGAGCATTATCCTTGCTTCGGGTCACTCGATCGCATCCCGCTCGCACTGCACTCGGAAAATTATTATTCCGATGCTAAGGTCAACAATATGAGTTATGAGTTGTGAGTTGTGAGTGAAAAATTAAACACGATCTTACTAATTACCAATTACCTTCAACTTTTACATAAAAATCGGAGAAGATTCCGAGTTACTTCTGGCGTGACAAATGCGATTTTTGCCTTCGGTTTTGGCTTGATAAAGGGCGCTGTCAGCGCTGCGAATTAGGGTGTTGGGAGATTCCTGGGCAGAAGGAATCGCTGTCGCAATGCCACCACTGAGGGTAACGTAGGGGCCGATCAACGATCGCGCGTGGGGCAGTTTCAAGCTGGCGATGCCGTCGCAAATTTTCCGGGCGACAACGTTTGCCCCTTCGGCGCTAGTGTTGGGCAGCACTAGGGCAAATTCTTCGCCACCGTAGCGGGCAGTCAAATCCCCAGCCCGGTTGGTGGCTCTGGCGATCGCCCCGGCAACTTGGCGCAAACAATCGTCCCCGCCGAGGTGCCCATAAAACTCGTTGTAAAGTTTAAAAAAGTCGATGTCAAACATAATTAAAGACAGCGGCAGTTCCTCTCTTGCCAATCTGCGCCACTCTAAGCTCAAAACGCGATCGAACTGGCGGCGATTGGCAATGCCAGTCAGTCCGTCAGTAGTTGCCAGTTGCTGCAATTTTTGATTGGCTATTGCTAGCTTGCGGTAAAGTTGAGATTGTTCGATCGCGATCGCCACTTGATTTGCCAAGTGCTGTAAAAAATCTATTTCCCACTGCTGCCATTCCCTGACACCGCAGCAATTGTATGCTGTCAACATTCCCCACAAATTATTGCCATTTTCTGCGATCGAATCGGGCAAATTTTTACCTTGGGTCTGCGGTTTGTAACTCGCCTGCTGCCAGATATAATTTTCGGCTGCATCGTGATTTTTTTCGGCTTCCCAACCAATGGCTTCTTGTGTTTCTTTTGCCGTTTCCCAGTCGCCAGATTGCCAAATTGGCACGCTTATAACTGCTGCAATTTCACAATCTGTCAACAATTCTTTGCAACTGCCAGCCAATGGGGCAGTGCTGACATCTGCTATTGCTTGTACCGAGTGGGATTCGACTAAAACAAAGCATGACACCGCCAAAGCAGCACTAATATTTTGGTTTTCAATATAACCTTCTGGCAAACCGTCACCGGCGACGATCGCACCTTTTTGCTCTTCCCCGTCCAATTGAGACACCCAATCCTGACAGCGATAAATTAAAACGCGGTCTGTTTGGAGAAACTGGCGCACTTCTGCAACGGTACTTTGGAGAATGCTTGCCGGATCTATTGACGATCGAATATGTTCGATCATTTTGCCTAACAGCCGCTGTCGGAGAGCCTGCTGCCGCAATTGTTCTTCGATTTCCTGGCGTTCGATCGCGTAATGGATTGCCCGCACCAGAAGAGTTCTGTGAAATCTTCCCTTTACCAAACAATCTTGAGCGCCCCAGCGCAATACCGACCGGGCCATATTTTCATCGTTGATATCTGTCAGCACCACAATTGGCAATGTGGGCCATCGCCCTTTCAAAACTGCGATCGCCTCGCTTCCCCTCAAGCTGTCTGACACTGACAAATCTAATAGTAGGGCGTCAAACTTGTCTACTTCCAGACACCCGGCTCCTATCTCCAGAGACTTAACAGTTTGGAGAAGAAATAGAGACTCGCTGAATGACCCTAGAAGGTCTTCGATCATTGTCGGATCTGCGAGGTCATCCTCAACTAACAAAATTTTCAGACATTGGTTACGTGTTAACACAACTATAGCGTTCGGAGCGGGTCTAAGGCAACTTTTTTGTTTTGAGAGCGATACTTGCGCTCGGCCAATATTGCTGCTTATCAAATTCACTATACACTCAAACTATGGATTTAGCCCTACATGAAAATTTACATATCCGGCGGGAGTGAAACGATTTCAAACCAATACTCACATAAAGTCTTCATTACTTCAAGCAATCCTTCAAAAGTGACTGGTTTGGATATGAAAGAATTGGCTCCCAATCGGTAGCAAAGCAAGATATCTCCTCTGCGGTGGGAAGTTGTGAGTATTACAACCGGAATTTGTTGCAAATGGGGGTCAGATCTGATCAAAGTTAGTGTTTCTCGCCCGTCCAGCCTCGGCATATTCAGATCCAAAAGTATCAAGTCTGGCTGATGCCAATTGGTGCTACCAAAATATTGACCACGACGGTACAAGTAGTCTAGCACTTGTTCTCCATTTTCCACAAATTCGCTCGTAATTGCTAGTCGAACTTCTCGCAGTGCTTCCTTCACCAAAAAGCGCGTGTCCTCGTCATCGTTTGCTATTAAAAGAGTGAATTTTTTCTTTTTATAATTCACGGCTTTGCCTCACTACGAACGTATTTTGTGAGGTGGCAGGACTTTGAGCCGTGTTTAAGTACCTGCAAAGCATCTCTTGCCATCATCCGGTAAATATGGCTGAGAACACTGAAAGTGTGTTGCAGGAATTTACCGTTTTTCTGGATTTGCAAAGGTTTGCGAATCATGCTTGTTTCACTTGGCAGTCTGTCCGAGAACCTACAAACTGCAAACACATCACAAATCTTGATCCGGGAACTACTAGGGAAACTATTGCATCCCAAAGCAAGATGCTCTGGATACAGTTGAAAAAAATTAACAAGTCTTGCGCGCACCGCTGATTTATAAGTTGTATAAGGATCGAGCTAATAGATTTATATTGATAAATTTTTAGCTCGATGTCATCAGTGAATATGCTACACTTTATAAACCTCTTTGTAAAGAAAAGATAAAGATATTTAAAGCTTAAGTAAAGGACGCGTGACAATTAAGCAATTTGGTGACAAGCCCCCGGATTCATCCGTGGGTCGAGAAAAAAGCTCCGAATCCTCATCACAAGCCCCCGGATTTACAGTGTATTCCAGCTTTATAAAGTACACCCCAGAAACCGGGTTTCTTTAGAGTTTTCGCATCCTTTTCTGTTCAATAAACCAGGTTTTTGTGTACTACATTTACATGGAATATGCTGTATCAGTGAGGTCGTTTTCTTCAATTCTAAAATCTAAAATCTAAAATCTAAAATCTAAAATCTAAAATCGATTGACTGCTTCAGGCGGGGTGCTGACTTCACTTTGGTATAGGAATAGAAAAATAAAAAGTCGAGCCTCGATGGGGTTCTGATTCTACCCAAAGGCTGCCGCCGTGCCGATCGACAATTCTTTGACAAATCGCTAAACCGATACCAGTTCCCGAATACTGTTTTTGGGTGTGCAAGCGCTGAAAAATCTGAAAAATTCGCGGATGGTGCTGTGAGGCAATCCCAATACCATTATCCTGCACTGAAAACACCCAGCTATCCCCCTGACGGGAAGCGTCCACCTGCACCACCGGCGCCTCACTGCTACGGTACTTAATGGCGTTACCAATTAAATTTTGAAACAGTTGCAGCAGTTGAAAACAGTCACCTGTTACCCTTGGCAAATCCCCCCTAGTAACAAAAGCTTGATTCTCGCGGATAGCCAACTGCAAATTAGCACAAGCATCCTCAAAAACCCGATTGCAATCTATGAGATCAAAAGGTTTCTGACTGCGACCGACCCGCGAATACTCCAGCAAGTCATCAATCAGCGCCTGCATCCGCCCGCAAGAATTAACAATATTGCGGATAAATTTATTTCCTTGGGCATCAAGTTGGTTGGAAGAGCGTTTTTCTAATAGTTGAGCGTAGCCGGCAATCGTGCTCAAAGGCGCTTGCAAATCGTGAGAAGCCACGTAGGCAAACTGTTCTAGCTCGGCATTAGAACGAGTTAATTCTTGAGCGTAGCGGGTTTGAGTGTCTAAACTCGCTTCCAGCAATTCTTGTACCAGCTTGCGTTCGGAAATATCCTCGATCGCACAAATTAAATACTGCAGCGTCCCCTTGACATCCCGCATTGCCGAAACAGTAACATTTGCCCAGCGCACTGCCTGATCTTTGCATAGCAAACGCTTTTCCACAGAAAAAGTTTGAATCTTCCCGGATAACAGCGAGCGCAGGTATTCTCTGTCCGCTTCTCTATCATCTGGGTGAGTAATTGCCTCCCAATTTTGCTGTAACAATTCGGATTGTGCATAGCGGACAATTTGACAAAAGCCGGGATTTACCCGCATAAATTTACCACAGAGCGCGGTTTTAGCTATGCCGACCGCAGCTTGCTCGAATATGGCGCGAAAGCGTTCTTCGCTGTCTCGCAGGGCAATTTCTGCTCGTTTGCGCTCGGTAATATTGCGAAATGTTACTGCCAGACCGTCGTTTAATTTGACCGCCACAATGTGCAGCCAAACAATTGGCTCTTGCTCCTGTTCGTAATAAAATTCTTGGTCTATAGTTTCTCCTGTTTCTACTACAGAAACATACAAATCAAATAACCCATTATTGCTAACTTGCGAAATCTTGGCTAACAAATTCTTGCCAACGATCTCATTTAATAGCAGACCATAAAATTTTTCGGCAGCCGGGTTGATCAAGAGCCACTGGAAATCCACAATATTTCCCTCACTGTTGCGGACGGCAGAATAAGCTACCACACAGTCTAAGGAACTATTTAATATACTAGCAAGCAGCGACTGCGACTGTTGCAGTTGATTATTTTGTTCTTTTAATTGCTGTTGCAGTTTTTGCAAGCGGACTTGCTTGTCGATGCGCGCTAAAACTTCTTCTACTTGAAATGGTTTAGTAATATAGTCGGCGCCTCCTACTCGAAAAGCTTGTAATTTATCGTTCATTTCATCTAATACGCTTAAAAAAATTACCGGAATTTGTTCGGTTTCTGGTGTCGCTTTCAGTCTCCGACAAACTTCATAACCGTTCATTTCCGGCATTCTAATGTCGAGCAAAATTAAATCGGGGCAATAGGTGATCGCAACATTCAACGCCAGTTGACCGCAAATAGCTCGGTAAACTTGATACCCCTGGGATGTTAGCAGTTTGGATAAGAACCGCAGATTGCTCGGTTGGTCATCAACCACCAATACTTTAATTTCGCTATTATCCATTTATTTTAAACTCGATTGAGTTAAATCCATTATCTTGTCGAGTCTGTAATCGGCAAGCAAATCTTTTAAAGCATCAGCTAAAGTTGGATGACTTTCCCAAATCCGATCGACAAGTTGAATCGCCAGCTCTTCATTAACATCATTAGCCGCGTCGTAGAGTTCCTGCACCCAACTTTGAGGCATCTGAGCCAGCAGCCCTCGGAAAAATGAATCGGGTTTTTCGCTCACACAATAACGCCGTAAAGCCCCGACAGGAAGCCGGGGCAACTCTTGATAAAGATAGCGCACTCCCAAGTAGCAAGCCATCTTATCAAAGAGGATTTGTTCTTGAAAAGGTTTCCGCACAAAATCGTCGCAACCTGCGGCGATAATTTCGCCTTTTTTTTCCTCAAAAGTGCTAGCAGTCAGAGCAATAATTACAGTTCGCCACTGAGTTTGTTTCTCTTTCGCTCTAATTTGTCGGACAGCTTCAAAACCGTCCATTACTGGCATTCGCGTATCCAGCCAAATTAAATGAGGCTGCCAACTTTCCCAAAGTTCAACCGCTTGGTAGCCATTTTCCGCTTCTCGGACTTCCAAACCAATTGGTTGCAACATTTTAACCAGCAGCAGCCGATTTTCTTGATTGTCGTCAACTGCTAAAATCCTATAAACTGGTTGATCTGCTTCTAGTCCGATCGCTCGCTGCAATGTTGCCACTGTTATTTCAGACGAAATAGCCGCAAATACTCGGATATTAAATTTAAAACTTGTTCCCTCACCTAAAACACTTTTTACCCCAATATTCCCCCCCATAATCTGTACGTATTTTTTAGTAATTGTCAAACCCAATCCCGTACCATCAGCCGCTTTTCTCCCCGCTTGTGTTTGCACGAAAGCATCAAATAAAGTATCAATTTCTGCTGTTGCTATGCCAACTCCCGTATCTTCAACTTCAAAGAAAATTAACAATGGTTCGACTGAGGTAGGGTTAGGATGACTTTCCGATTTAGTCGGCTGTGGCTGGTTGCTTTCCACGCTCACTCGCAGCCAAATACGACCCCCGTCCTGAGTAAATTTCATGGCATTTCCCAGCAGGTTAATTAAGCAGACGCGCAGCTTTTTTTCGTCAGTTTTTATATATTGGGGAACATTTGCCTGGACGGAAAATCTCAGTTGCATTTTTTTTGTTTCAGCTTTGATTTGAAACATTTCTTCGAGAGTGTCGAGGAGTTGATAAAGGTCAAAGCTGCGTTCATCTAAGCCAATTATCCCTGCTTCTATTTTCGACAAGTCTAAAACATCGTTAATTAGTTCCAGCAAATGTTGACCGCTGCGGTTAATAATTCGGAGATTTTCGAGATTTTCGTGGCTGAGCAAAGAGTCGCGGCTCATGACTTGGGTAAAACCCAGGATGGCGTTCAGGGGAGTCCGCAATTCGTGGCTCATGTTGGCAACGAATTGACTTTTTGCGAGGGATGCAGCGGCCGCTGCTTCTTCAGCTTTTTTGCGTTCTATTATTTCTTCTTGCAATTTTTTATTGCGATCGAGCAATTGTTTTTTCAGTCTTTGGATAGTCAGTTGGTGTTCGATTCGCGCTAAAACCTCTGCTACATGAAACGGTTTTGTGACATAATCTACCCCTCCAACTTGAAAGGCGGTTACTTTGTCCAATACTTCATCTAAAGCGCTGATAAAAATAACGGGAATTTCTGATGTCTTCGGATCTGCCTTGAGCTGGGTGCAGACTTCGTAGCCGTCCATTTCCGGCATTTTGATATCAAGCAAAATCAAATCAGGAGAACCAGATCGCGCTGCTCTGATTGCCATTTTGCCGTTAATTACGCCGCGGACTTTGTAGCCCCGATCGAACAGCGTTGCGGATAAAACTTGCAAATTTTCTGGAGTATCGTCAACAATTAATATGTTGCCTTTATTTTCTTCTATTTGATTGTTGGTCATCGATCGCTATTTTTTGTTAATTTAAGAATAGTTGAAATTTTGAAAACGGGTTAAATACTTATTATAACACTACTTCCGGGAGCAAGTTCTTTTATATTTACAGAACTTATCTTAGTTGAGATTTAAGATGTGAGATTAAAGAATTGGGAATGAGTGATGATTACCAGGGTGTGCAGCTTGGCTACAAGTAAATTAGCCGATCGCCTGCGGACGAGTTTACAAATAGGCGATCGACCTACATCATCCATAATCCTGAACCTGCCCCTATCCCTTCTTCTTTCATCCTTCAACAATTTCTAAACTCCTCAATCAAATCGATAATCCGATCGCAGCGGAAGTTATTCGCCAAATCGGCGATCGCGCTGCCGAAACTAGCATTAATAGGAGGAATCGACAACAACAGCCGAAAAATCTCCTCGTTATCAACCGCATCCGCCGCAGAATACAATTCATCAACCCATTCAGCAGGCATGGCTTCCAAAAATGAAGTATTGAGTGTAAAAGCCAAATCAGCCGTTTCAGTTGCCGTGGAAACCTCGGCGAACACCGCAGCATCAGAACTTAGCGAAGCTTCTCGATCATAAACATAGCGGACTCCCAGATACTTAGCCATCTTTTCTAGAATCACTTGCTCCCGAAAAGGCTTCGCTACAAAATCATCGCAACCAGCAGACAAAATCAGCGATCGCTCCTCATCAAAAGCACTTGCAGTCAGAGCAATAATCACCGTTGCTTGACCTTTCAAATGCGCTTTAATCTGTTTCGTAGCTTCGTAACCGTCCATCACCGGCATCCGCATATCCATCCAAATCAAATGAGGTTCCCAACTCGACCACATTTCCACAGCTTGAACGCCATTTTCAGCGTCCTGCACCGCAAAGCCAAGGGATGTCAGCATTCTGACCAACAGCAAGCGGCTTTCCAGGCGATCGTCAACAGCTAAAATCCGGTATTCAGGCTGTCCGGGTTCCAGGCCCACCACTCGGCGAGCTGTTTGAGCCACCTGAATTTCCACTGCATTAGGGAGCGAAACTTTAACATCAAATCTAAAAATGCTGCCGCGACCGAGGGTACTTGTTACCGTCATCTTTCCTCCCATTAACTGAACGAACTGCTTGCTGATTGGCAAGCCCAAACCGGTTCCTTCTTGAGCTTTTTTTCCGCTTTCTGTTTGCGCGAAAGGTGTAAACAAATTGTCCATTTCTTCCGCAGAAATTCCTGAACCAGTGTCTTCCACTTCAAATAGCAAACAGCAATTCTTACTTGGGGGAATCTCTCCATAAGTTTTAGTTTTTAATCCCTCATGTTTTATTCTCAAATTAACACCACCTTCCGTAGTAAACTTAATAGCATTTCCGACTACATTTATTAAGACTTGGCGCAACTTGCTTTCGTCGGTTTCTATATATTTAGGTAGAGTGGGGGGGTAATCAAAAATTAACTGCAACCCTTTTTTTTTCGCTTGCAGCTTCAGCATATTTTCAGTGTTTTTTAGCATTTTGTGCAAGTCAAAGGTGCTGTTATTAAGTGTCACCAGCCCGACTTCAATTTTTGACATTTGCAGAATATTGTTGATCAAAACGAGCAAATGTTCGCCGCTCTGGCTAATAATTCCTAAGTATTGCTGTTGGTCGGCACCGAGGTCTGGGTCGCGGGCCAGCAGTTGGCTGAAACCGAGAATTGCGTTGAGGGGAGTTCGCAATTCGTGGCTCATATTCGAGAGAAATTCACTTTTCGCCCTGTTGGCTCTGTCGGCTTCTTCTTTGGCTTTTTTCAGGGCTATTTCTGCTTGTTTGCGCTCGGTAATATCGCTAGCAGTGCCTGTTGTGCCAATAATGTTTCCTTCAGCGTCCAAACGCGCGATCGCCTTCGTATTTACATCAATCTTGCTGCCGTCTTTTCCTAATACTATATTTTCGTACTGAAACACAGTTTTTCCTGTCAGCAAGCGCCGCTGAAGTTCCCATTTCCAGTCTATTTCTCCTGGGGCTAAGAAATCGCTAAAAGAACAGCCAAGCATTTCTTCAGGCTCGTAACCGTAGATTTGTTTAACTGCTTGGTTCACAAAAGTAAGGTGTCCTTCAGCATCGCAAGACCAGATAATATCTTGGGAAGTTTCAACTAAATGACGGTATTTTTCTTCGCTCTCAGCTAGGGCTATTTCTGCCCGCTTGCGGGGGGTAATGTCCATCAAAGTTGTGAATAGTTTTGTCACTTTACCTTGTTGATTGACAACTGCTTCTCCTCTGGCTTCGATGTAGCGAATGAAGCCGCCTTCACTTGTTTGTGATCGGCAATTATCCGCACCAATTGTCGGTTCCAGCCGCAGGATTCGATATTCCAAACTGTAGGATTGCCCGCTATCAATAGCAGCGTCGATCGTTGTTTGCCACTTTTGTCGATCGTCGGGATGCACGTATTGCGAAAACTCAGTCAGTGTTGGCGCAGGCTGGGTTGGATCGAGCCCAAAAATCCGAGATAATTCTTCCGACCAAGTAGTTGTGTTGGCAGATAAATCGCATTCCCAATTACCGACACGGGCGATTCTTTGCGCTGCTGCTAAAGAAGCCGCTACAGCTCGGAGTTTTTCTTCGGCTAATTTGCGATCGCTAATATCTTGAATCACAGAAATCACGCAGGTTTCGCCATGAATGTCAATGATTTCTGCTGACAGCAGCCCGGTTCTGAGTCCCCCTGTTTTAGTGCGAAAATCAAATTCGTAATTGAGAACAATTTTTTTTTCGTCTAACATTTTAAACAACTCGGCGCGGGCTTGTATATTTTCCCAAAGATTCAAATCAAGCGCCGTGCGAGCGAGAATTTCTGCGGCCGAATAACCCATTGTCTGGCAAAAAGCCTCATTAATTTCTAAATAACTACCGTCATTAAGTCTGGTAATAGTAATCGGGTTGGGAGAAGAACGAAAAGCTTTAGCAAACTTTTCCTCTGACAAACGCAGTTGTGCAGTCCGCTCCTCGACTAAAGTTTCCAATTCTTGATTCAGCTTTTGGAGTTGAGCATTTTGTTCCGCTAATTGCTTCTCCCTAAAATAGCTGTTAATCGCTTCTTTTACCGTCAACTTCAAATCTTCGGACTGCCAAGGCTTCGATATATATCGGTACAATTTAGCATATTTAATAGTATTCGCCACTGCTTCGAGGTCTGCTTGCCCCGTCAGCATAATTTTGATAGTTTTTGGGGAAATTCTGTGAATCTGCTTCAGCAATTCGTCCCCTTTGATATTCGGCATCAAATAGTCGGAAATCACTGCTACTATTTCGCTGCCCTCAGCCAGTAATTCTTCTATTAACTCTAAAGCATCTTCGCCGCCTTCAGCAGTTTCTAATAACTGTTCTTCCCCCAGGGTTTTTTTTAACTCAATTTTCAAACTTTCAAGAATTATCGGTTCATCATCCACACAAATAATCACAGGTTTATTGTTCATATTTTTGTCAAACCAGATTTTATAGTTTCTACTAATTCTTTGCGTTCCCACGGCTTGTACAAACAACGGTGCAAGTTTGCTTGCTCTTTCACCCGTGCTATTGCTACTTCGTCGGCTTGCCCAGTCAGCATGACTTTCACAATTTTAGGATATTTTTGGTGAACCAGAATCAAAAATTCATCTCCTTTAATCCCTGGCATTAACCAGTCAGATACTATGACCAAAATATCACTTTCATCTTCTTTTTGAATTTCCTCCATAATTTCCAGAGCTTCATCTGCATTTTCTGCTACTTCATAGAGGTAAGCATCCCCAAATTCTTTTTTAAGTTGAATTTTCAAACTATTTAAGACCACAACTTCATCGTCAACGCACAAAATTACTGGTTTAGGCATAAAACTTGACTTCTATTATTAAATTTTTAAATCTGTGGCATTTACCTATTTTTTAAATTGCTATCAAGGGATTTCGATGGGTAAAGATATAGTAAATTTTGTGTTACCAGGCACACTTTCTACTTGCAGTGCACCTTGGTGTTTTTCCAGAATTTTTTGAACTATATCTAATCCCAAACCGCTGCCTTCACCTGGAGGTTTAGTTGTGAAAAAAGGCTCAAAAATTCTCGGCATAATCTCTGGAGGAATGCCGGGGCCACTGTCGGTAATACTGACTGATATTGCGTTCGCTTGGTGTTTGACATCAATTTTTAACACTCCTTTGTTGCCCATCGCTTGTAAAGCATTGTGAACCAAATTTGTCCAAACTTGATTGAGTTCATCAGGATAGCATAGCACAGAGGGCAAATTAGTACCATAGTTTCTGACCACTTCCACACCGTGTTTGATTTGGTAGTGGTAAAGCGTTAAAACAGTATCAATACCGGCGGTAATATTAGCGATTACTTTGGAACCCGACTGGTCGTAACGAGAGTAGCTTTTCAAAGCAAAAACAATTTTGGCGGCCCTATCTGTGGCAGTAGCAATAGTTTTAGTGCTTTTTTGTACCGTAGCAAATTGGTAGGCTGTTTGTACAATGTTTCGACTTTGGCTGTCTTTCAATAAAGGTAAAAAAGGTTCTACATTATTGCCGATGCCGATATCTAATAAGGTACAGGCCAGACTGTCGGCGTCGTCAATATTTTCCGATTCTAGTTGCCCCTGCAAAAGTTTTTTTAACTGACGTTTTTCTTTACTAGATAATGTGTCTGTTTCTTGGCGGGAATTTTCCAGCAAAGCAAAGAAATCCTGTCGCTGTTCCGGGGATAGCTGTTGGAAAAATATCGGCAACTGCTGCAATTGTTCGATCCAGAAATCAGCGATGTTCTGCACAGAAGATCGAATTGCCCCTAAAGGAGAATTGATTTCGTGAGCAACTCCGGCAATTAACTGTCCGAGGGCTGCCATTTTTTCTGATTGAATGAGTTCTTTTTGAGTCCGCTTCAGTTCTTCTAAGGTATGAGATAATTCTGCATTTTTTTGGCACAGCGCTGACTCGGCTATTTTGCGGTCGTTGATGTTGCGGGCAACCCAAATAACTGCATCTTTTGAGAACAGAGAAATGCAGGCGGAAAACCAAATTTCGCGACCACAAACTGTTAAGCTGTAGTCAAAATTGAGAGTTTGTTGTGTTTCTAACACTTGCTGAACTAACACCCACCAATCATCCGGGTTGTCCTCGTCAAAAAAATGTTCGATGGTCAAGCTGACTATATCGCAATCAGGCTCAGAAGCCGCTGCCACATTCGTTGGCAAAATTTCTATGTTCCGCTGACTGTCTAGCACGAGAACGATGTCGGTCATCGCTTCAAAAACGGCGCGGACTTTCCTCTCAGAAAAGTGCAATTTTTCTTCGAGCAATTTTCTACCGCTAATTTGTTGCTGCAATTCTTCGTTAGTGGCTGCTAGTTGAACCGTGCGGTCTAGAACTCGCTGTTCGAGTTCGGTGTTGAGGCGGCGAACTTCTGTTTCAGCGGTGGTGCGGTCTTGTATTTCGTTTTTTAACTGACTGTTGGCATTAATTAATTCTAAAGTTCGCTGTTTGATTTGTTCTTCCAAATTATCATTTAAAATTCGCAATTTTTCCTCGACTTCTGTTCTCCGCAACGCTTCTTTTTGCAATTCTTCGTTCATTTGGTTCAACTCCTGAATTTTATCGGCAACTGTTTCCTGCAAAAGCTCGACATTGGCGTGCATTTCTACCGGATCTAAGGCCTCCAGCAAGCTAATTTCAGTCACAATTCCGGCTAAATATCCTTCCTCGTCCACCACCACCAAGCGCCGGATGCGGTGCTGCTGCATTAACTGGTGAGCCTGCCACAAGGTGGCTTTTACCTGTAACGGTATCAGCGGAAAACTCATCGCGGCGGTGACTGGAGTACCTGCGAAATCTAGTCCAGAAGCTTGGAATTTAACAATGTCGCGTTCTGTAATTATGCCCACAGGTTTCTGATTTTTGTTGTCGCTGTCAGTGCAAATGACTATGCAGCTTTTCCGCTGGGTTCTCATCTGTTTTGCGACTTCTAAAACTGAGGCGCTGCTTGAGGTAACTATTACTTGTGTAGTCATAATTTCTTCGGCGCGCCACATTTTCAGCAAGTCTGCCGGCTTGAGGATTTGACGGATGCTTTCGCAGGTGATAGCGCCTAGCAAGTTGCCACCTTCGTCTAGGAGGGGTAAATGACGGATTCTTTTCGATCGCAATATGCTCAATACCTTGAAGATATTCCCCGCTTTATCGAGGGAAATGGCGATCGGGTTTTCAGTCATCACCTCAGAAATTGCCACCCCTGCTAGCGGTATTTCGCTAGCAGTTATTTTCACAACATCGCGTTCTGTAAAAATTCCCAGCAATTGCTGCTCAAACGCGATTAAAATGCAACTGGCACTCGCCTGAGTCATGGCAGCAATTGCGACTTTCAAGGGTGTGTCTGGAGGCAGCACCGGCAGTTTGGGGTCGATCGCCTGTTCTAGCAAGCTTTGGGTATCAGAAACTGTTGTTGACATGGGCAAATCAAAGGGGAGAGATGCAGGCGGAACCGCCACTTAATAACATTTTAGATTTCAGATTTTACACTCGCGGCTTGCTAACCGCAATCGAGATTTGACATCGGTCTAGAGTTGTATTTTTAGTCGCGCATTGGTATGAATTTTAGTGTGATCGCGCTAAACGGCGATCGGAATTAACACCATACACGTCCTTTGACCGATAACTGATGTTACTTCTATTTTACCCGAATGTTTTTCCACACTTTTTTTAACAATCTCCCGTCCCCAGCCGCTGCCTTCGTCGGCGGGTTTTGTGGTAAAGAACGGATCAAATATTCGTGGCCAAATTCCCCAGAAACTCAGTGCCCACTGACGAGCAGGCTCTGATTTTCAGCTCTCACCTCTACTTTTAAAACTCGGCAATTCTCTATCGCTTGTAAACCATTGTGCATCAGATGTATGAACACTTGTTTGAGTTCGTCTGGATCACACAACTATTTAGGCAGGGGATCTGGACAATTTCTGACAACTTCTCCTCTGCCTTTTAGTTGTTTTAATCAAAATTAAACAGACTTTTAATGGGATTATTAATAGTGGGAATTCCTTTTTTGGGAAACACTTAAATCGAGAATATTTTTTGAATCAAAAAATACTTTTGTGGCTCTCTCTAGCAAATTATCTTCTTGGGAATATGTGAATAAATGGCCGAGATTATCTGCATGAGTCAGCCAGTTAAGCACCATTTGATGAAATATTTGCTCGCAGTGCAAGTTGATGGATTCCTTCTGTTTAGCAAGCAGGTTGCTCGATTCAGAAAATTCGCGTTTTATTTCTGTAATTTCTAGCCCTACAAAATAGGAATATTGCGATTTTTGGCACAATAACCCACAACTTCAAACTCAGCGTTTTTGAGAGCACTTTAATAGCTTTCTCGGAATATTAATCGGGTTTCCCTGACATGAAACTTGCTGTGAGCGATACAAGCTGCTACTAAATATAATATCCTGCCTCTGAGGCTGTGGGCATTGAACATCGATAACTGTAGCTATGTGTTGCAGTAACTAGCAGCCCAGAAAATCACGGTGCCCCCAATTGTAAATAATAACCCTGCCTTTGCGCGCAAGCATTCAAGGCAGGGTTATTATTGAGTATTCCGAATTCTCAAGGGTGAAGCGAGGGCGCTGCTGCCGACTTCGGCTGCCGAGCAGTGCACTACTCGCCCAATCGAGTTATTTTAGCGCTGCGTTCGGCCAACATCAGCAGTACATAAATAGTCATTACATAGCCGGCGGCCAGAATGGGAATAATTAGAGGAATATCGCGATAAATCATAATTAGAACCAAAAGTCAACGACGAGGAGGAGCAGGACAAGTTCAAGACCTACTACATTAAGTCAGCACGCAAGACCATGCCTTGGTTCTGAAGGATGTTTTTCCATATCAAGCCTGCGGGAACATTTAGGCGTTCCCGGTCATCAATAATGATTTACTGCTTTACAGATGCTTAAACAGCCTAAAACCATCCACTTTAGCTGCTTTGAGCTACCGTGCACATAAGATGCGCTACTCTTAACTTCTGAAAACTTTTAGCCGCGAGGAACTAAAAATCTGTCCCAGAAATTTTGGCTGCGATCGACTAACAAGGCTGGCTCTACGAAACTTTTACAGGCACTTAAAAGCTACCTGGCAGTCTGGCTGTACTTAATGTATAGAATTGTTTAAATCCTTAATACCCATAATAACACAGGGTTTCTGGGATTTAGAGATTTTTTGGCAGTGTCCTTAACAATTCGATACAATAGGGGCAACCCCTCTGAGAGCCGGCAACTCGCCTCTGGCAGTCGGGTGACTCCCATCGGGTGACAGATGACAAATAACTGCCGATCGCCTAGATTTTTCTTTTCTATTGCAGAGAATTACCTTAAAATAAAGATATGATTTGTAAAATTTTGTTACTTTACGGCTTGAGTCGGCGTATCCATGATCTCTAGCACTCTCCTATTTTCCTCGGTTGAAGAAGACCTGCGACTGTTGACAGAAAACTTAAAACAGTTAGTGGGTGCCCGTCATCCCATCTTGTACGCGGCTGCAGAATACTTATTCGGCACAAAGGGAAAACGAGTGAGACCCGCAATCGTTCTGTTGATGGCCAAGGCGACTATGCCCGATCGGGAAATCACGGAAAAACACCGCCGCCTCGCTGAAATCACGGAAATGATCCACACAGCTAGTCTCGTGCACGACGACGTGGTGGACGAGTCGGATCTGCGGCGCGGAGTGCCGACTGTTCACAGTCGGTTTAACAACCGAGTGGCAGTATTGGCGGGAGATTTTCTGTTTGCTCAATCTTCCTGGCATTTGGCAAATCTCGACAACCTGCCAGTAGTCAAACTGCTTTCAGAAGTGATTATGGATTTAGCTGAGGGGGAAATTCAACAGGGACTAAATGGATTTGACACCAGCTTGTCGATCGAAGCGTACCTAGAAAAAAGTTATTACAAAACAGCGTCTTTAATTGCCAACAGTTCCAAAGCAGCGGGCTGTTTGAGCGAGGTTTCAGCGGAAATAGCAGACGATTTGTACAACTACGGTCGCAACATTGGTTTGGCATTCCAAATAGTAGATGATATATTAGATTTCACCGCTTCAACGGAAACTTTGGGGAAACCGGCAGGCTCGGATCTCAGAAGCGGTAATCTGACCGCACCAGCACTATTTGCCCTAGAAGAAAAGCCTTACTTGGAAGTTCTCATAGAACGCGAATTTGCCCAAGAAGGAGATATAGAGCAGGCCCTGGCACTTGTAGAAGATTCTAAAGGCATAGAGAGATCGCGAGAACTAGCAACAAATCACGCACAGAAAGCCGTCGAATACTTAGCTGCGCTGCCCCATTCAGAGTCCCGTCAAGCTCTGATTGATTTGGCTGAATACGTTTTGAGTAGACTTTATTAGAGGTTAAAAAGTTACATTTTATTGGTAATGGGGAATTGGTAATGCGTAATTCCCAATTCCTAATGCCCTGTTACCAATAAATAGAAAATTGAGTCGTTTAGGCAATATCCGGCGGTGGAGCCGATCGATACTGTTGCAAGTAAACGTTAATTAAGCTCTGTACTTGCTCGCGAGGAATTTCCGTCCCGACTTCCTGATTGCCGGGACTTTCAAAAAAAACAATGCTGTCAAGACCTTCCAGAGCTATCATCTGAAATAAAATGTGAGTGACAGGCAAAAGCACCGGTCTGAGACGATCGCCCCCAGCAGCCGCAGCCTGCGACGCATCTTTAATACTATTCCAAGCATAAATCACCTTCTTCTCCCGTCCCGGTTGCTTGAGATTGCTCAAAACCACGATCGCCCAACTTTGGTCTACCGCTTGCAGGATCGAGTATTCGAGGTGCTGTAGCTGTTGGGCAATTAACACCAGTGCCGGGGCGATCGCCTTTAAGATTTGTGGCGTCGAACCGTCGGGCGGAGCTTTTTGGATCAATGCTTGAATCTGTTGATCTAAATCCATCAGTCAGTTCTGTGATATCTAAAATTAAAAATTTCAGGTTAGCAGGTCCGCATCCAAGTATATATTACCGATCGCCCGCTATGACATTTCAAGCCTTTGGGGGCATTCTTCACCACTCATGAGCGGGCTGGCTGCTGATGGCGCACCTTACCCCAGATGGCGACTCCAAGAATTTGTTGGCCGCTACTCTTATATATCTATTGTTCATATTTATAGTTGGTCGATCGTCCTTGACGCTACCCATACCTGCCGTTGCACCTCGGCCTCATCAGCTACACCCCTAATTTTTTCGTTGTTAACGGCCCCACATTTACCTCAAGTGTAACGAAATATTACAAGATGACGCTAAAGCAGCATAGAGGCTTGACAGCAAAGAATTAAGTGGCTAATCTGATATACATACCCGGGTAAGTCAATTCACTGTCATATGCAAGAAAAGCAAAAAGTTACATTGTATCTTCCACCAGAACTGCATCGCCAGCTCAAAATCCGAGCCGCAGTCGAAACTGAACCGATGTCATCAATTGCAGAAAGGGCAATTGTCTTCTACCTAGGAAATCCCGAACTGGTTGACGAAGTAGAAGCCTCCTACGGACAAACCCATCGGGTATACAACTGTCCAGAATGCACGGGTTCAGTAGTAATGCGAGATGGAGAACTGGCATCGGTAACAAGTCAGCCGAGCGTATTGGCTGAACAGGATCTTCCCGTAAAGCAGGTGTCGGGCGTCGCCGTCAGCACGGCCAAACCGGGAGAGGAAGAATTGGTTCCCTGCTAAGAATGCCTTGCTTCCCAAAAAGCTAAAACTGAAATTTTCAGTAACAGGGCGAAGGGCAGCATTGAGATTCAGCAAAGATAGCACCGTCTCTAGTGGGTCGAGGAATATGCAAGAAGAGATCAGTATTCTAATCCAAGCTCAATATCCTCTGATCTACCTCGTGACATCCGAGGAAGAGCGGTGTGAGCAAGCAATTTCGACAATAGCTCAAGCAAAACCACAGCGACGAGTATTTATCTGGACTGTAACTCACGGCATTGTGGAGTATGGTCAACCCCGCACCACCACCCAACACAACACCGTCTCGCCAGAGGCAGCAATTGAATGGGTGATCAGGCAGCGAGAACCCAACAGTAACGCTAGCATCTACATTTTCAAAGATTTGCATCCTTTTATAGATTCTCCTCCGGTAACGAGGTGGTTGCGCGATGCGATCGCCCACTTCAAAGGAACGCAAAAGACAATTATACTGATGTCTCCTTTGCAGCAAATTCCGATCGAGCTAGAAAAGGAAGTAGTGGTATTAGACTTCGCGTTGCCAGACATGAAGGAACTAAACCAAGTATTGTCTGGTCAGTTGGAGCAAACAAAATCGCGACGCATTACTACAGAAGCGCGAGAAAAACTTTTAAAAGCAGCCTTGGGATTGACCAAGGACGAAGCTGAAAAAGTTTATCGTAAAGCCCAAGTTTCGACTGGGCGCCTCACAGAAGAAGAAGTAGACATAGTTCTTTCGGAGAAAAAGCAATTAATTCGGCGCAACGGCATTCTAGAGTTCATTGAAGAAGACGAAACCCTGGATGCAGTCGGCGGTTTAGAAGAGCTGAAGCGGTGGCTGAGACAGCGTTCCAACGCCTTTACAGAAAGGGCGAGAGAATACGGTCTGCCCCAACCAAAAGGGATGTTAATTCTCGGCGTACCCGGATGCGGAAAATCGCTGATTGCCAAGACCACCTCCCGCCTCTGGGGACTGCCCCTGCTGAGGCTAGATATGGGTAGAGTCTACGACGGCTCGATGGTGGGTCGCTCGGAAGCCAACCTCCGCAATGCCCTCAAAACCGCAGAATCCATCTCTCCAGCCCTCCTGTTCATCGACGAACTAGACAAAGCCTTTGCAGGAGGCACTGGTTCGGCAGACTCAGACGGAGGCACCTCCAGCCGGATTTTCGGTTCGTTCCTCACTTGGATGCAAGAAAAGACTTCCCCAGTCTTCGTAATGGCAACAGCCAACCGAATCGAGCGGTTGCCGGGAGAATTCTTGAGGAAAGGCCGATTCGACGAACTCTTCTTTGTTGATCTGCCTACAAAAGAAGAACGCCAAGATATTTTTAAGATTCACCTGTCCAAGCGGCGTCGGGAAATTACTCGCTTCGATTTAGAGCAACTTTCCAACGTTTCCGACGGCTTTTCAGGTGCAGAGATTGAGCAAGCGCTAGTAGCAGCAATGTACGAAGCCTTCGCTCAAGATAGAGAGTTTACGCAGCTAGACATCATCGCGGCCATTAAATCTACAATGCCACTGTCTAAAACAATGACCGAACAGGTCACCGCCCTTCGAGATTGGGCTAGACAGCGTGCACGGCCCGCTGCGTCTTCCGTCGCTGAATACCAGCGAATGGAATTCTAAAAGCTTTCTCCTGGTCCAAACAGGAGCAAAGGCTAGCAACAGCTAGCAGTTCGATTCAAGAGCCGCCAAGCGGCACCGTTAAATCCAGACCGTTGTTGTTTCTCTCTCAGTTGTATTAGGAGGAAATCCAATGTCTCACTTTAGCACACTGCGTACCAAAATCACCGATGCCGAAATCCTGAAAGCTTCCCTGCGCGACTTGGGCATTTCAGTCAAGTCAGAAGCTGATGTTCGTGGCTATAATGGTCAGCGCGTTCGCTCCGACATCGTGGCGATTCTCGAAGGCGAATATGACCTGGGTTGGTCTCGCAATAGCGATGGTTCTTTTGACCTGATTGCCGACCTCTGGGGCGTCGCCAAAAAACACAATCAAACTGAGTTAATCAACTCCATCAACCAGAAGTACGCAGTTAACAAGACCTTGGCCGCAGTCAAGCAGCGCGGTTTGCAAAATGCCAACGTTAAGCTGGTAGTGCAAAACTAATTGATCTGCAGGTTTCCAAGCTCGCGGGTTAACCAAACAAACGGGTTAACCCGTTTTTAGCTCGCTAGGATGTAGAGGGGGGTCTTTGGGCCACCACATACTTTTTTAGCACCCCCAAGCAGCAGCTTTCAACCTGAAAGCTGCTGCTTTATGCTTTAATGGTCGGCTACCTAATGCTTGGGGCAATCGTCGATCGTTTGTTGATAAATTTCAAGTATTCGATCGACTTTGCGTTCCCAATCAAAATGCTGCCGGACTCGCTCCCGTCCCGCACAACCCATACTCTGCCGCAATTCTGGTGAATGAGCCAGCTTGAGCATCGCATCTGTCAGTCCCTTGACAAATCCTTCTTTAGAAGTCGGTTCTACTAAAATACCGCAAGTGGAATTCAGATAATCTGCAGGGCCGCCCCAGTTCGTTGCTATGACTGGCAAGCCCACGGCCATTGCCTCCATCACCACTGCCCCGCCGCATTCCCGCAAACTGGGAAAAACCATTGCATCAGCTTGTTGCATTTTGAGAGCGCACTCCTCCTGAGACAGCCAGCCACTAAATACCACCCTGCTCTCGATGCCTAAACGAGCTGTTTGAGCTTCGAGTTCCCCTCGGATGTGCCCATCACCGATGATTTCCAAGACTGCATCGGTTTGAGCTGCGACGGGGACGAAGGCTTCCAGCAGCAAGTCTACAGCTTTCCAGTCGATCAGTCGGCCTAAAAAAATAAAATGAACCTGCCCGGTCGCTGCTCTTGATAAGCTAGAGTCCGATCGCCACACCGAGAAATCCACGCCGTTTTCCACAAGTTCAATAATTTTACCCTGCACCCCAGATGCAAGTGCCTGCTTCGTGCGATCGTTTGCCACTAACAGCGTCTCGGCTTTGATTTTACCGGGAAAAAGACGATTGAAGAAATCGACGCACTGGTGACCGATCGCGATTAAAATATCAATGATAGGATTTTGGCGCGATCGAAAAGCCAGAGGAAATTTAACCGACGTGTTCATCGGCCCGATAACTACCGGCACTCCCAATCCGAACATCAACGAAGGAACTGTTGCCGAGACTGGTGTCGGTTCGTGTACAACATCAATCTCGTGTTCGCTCAGGAGCCGCCGGACAATACGACGCTGTAGCACTTGGGTGTACAGGTGAGTGAGCAGTCCAAAAGTAAAGTCATTCACTCTTTCAGGGATAAATCGCCCGCAATTGTTAAGCAGCCGGTGCAGCCAAGTGTCGGGTACAAAGTGCATTCGATCACGCTCTTCTGGAAACAGTGCTGTGAGTTCTGCCTGGGTGCGGGCGTGCGCCACTAACCATGTCTCTATTTGGCGCGATCGAAGTATCCGAAAGTAGTTGACCGGCAGCAATGACTCGCCGCCGAATTTAGTTGAGGCATTCTGAGCAACAATTAAAATTCGCATAACTTGCTTGGGACTCAACTGAATTTATGTACTCTGAGATTAAATTTCTTCTTGGGAATAACTAAGACGGGTTAGTTATTCCAAGTTTTTCCAAGCACTGAGCTAAAGTTTCTGCACTGCGGCCGTGGCTAAATTTGGCGATAATTTTTTTCCGAGCTTCCTGACTGAGGCTCAAAGCAAGTTCTGGATTTTGGAGTATATTGGCGATCGCATCTGCCATTTCTTCGGGTTTTTCTGATTGGACTAATACAGCATCCGCGCCGTCATCTACTAGCTCAGAAGTTCCGCCTACATTAGTAACTACCGCCGGCACCTCCATCGCCATGGCTTCCATCACAGCAACCGGAACTCCTTCATTCAAACTTGCCAAAGCAAAAACGTGAGCTGCTTCTAGACCTTGGCGAATTGCCTGTTCCGAAACCGCCCCAAGTAGCTCCACGCATTCGGACATCGATTTATCTTCAATCATTTTTTGTAGCTCTTGGTGATATCCGCTGCCCCCTTGTTCATCCTCGCCTGCAATTTGTAGCCTCACGTCAAATCCCCGATTTCGCAGCAATTCTACCGTCTCAATCAAGTATTTGTGACCTTTCACCGGGTTGAGGCGGCCGCAAGCAAAAATCTTGCACGGACTTCCTTCTTGCCAAGGTGTGTAAGGGCTGCTGCGTTTAATTTCGGCAAAATTAACTCCCATTGGAGCAACAGCTAATTGTTTGGGAAGAAAGTTCGCTAATTTATGTTTGACATCATTGAGAAGCAGTTGAGATATGACGATCGCAAAAGCAGCATTTTTCCACTTTTGTTCCTGATTTGACCCGTACACTTCTAGAGTAGGCCCGTGAAGAGTCATACTGTAAGTACAGCCTGTAAGAATTGAGTTAAATAAGGCTATATTGGCGGCATTCGCACAGGAATGAACGTGGATGTGAGACCAACCTTTTGTTTTTGTTAACCCTGCTAGTTTGCCAGCCACAAAAATCCATGCCAAGAGTCGCATCTTTTCAGATAAGGATGTGTCACTGGCTTTGACAATAACTGCGAGGCACTGCCACCATGCAGCGGGGCCAGCTTTGAGAACCTCTAGGAATGAGTTAATAAAATCTTTCGCAGCAAAGGGAAATAGATAAACAGTATTTTTTTGAGCTTCTTCTGCCCATACGTGAGAAGCGATCGCTCTAGGGGGCGGTTGAGTTGATACTAAATCTGTTTCAATTCCAAGTTCTGCCAGAAATTGTCGCTCCCGCCACAAAAAGATGTGTGTTTGTCCGGGAAATTGTGGAATAAAGTATCCAATTTTTGCCTTCATTTCTTACCTGCTTTCTCATTTTTTACTCAACAATATCGCTCTACTATGTCGATACACTAACACTTTTTTCACCGAGCGTTTTTTCGTAAATCTCGACGATTTTTATGGCTTTGTTTTCCCACGCAAATTCTCTGGCTTTTTCGATCGCCTTAGCTGACATACTTTCCCGCAGCCGATCATCTTCGACTAACAGCTTAATTTTACTTGTCAACTCCTGGGTGAGATACTCTCTAGAAATTGGCTCGATCTTAAAACCAGTTTCTTCATTCACGTATTCACCAATACCGCCGTTATTAGCCACAATGCAGGGGAGTCCGCAAGCCATAGCTTCCATTACCACTGCGCCGCCAAACTCTCGGATCGAAGGGAAACAAAAAATATCTGCTTTTCTGTAATAATCCAGAGTTTCTTGTTGATTTACCCATCCGGCAAAGCTGACTATTTCGCCTAAATTAAGCTCCTTCACTCGGTTTTCCAAGTTGTTTCTTTCTGAACCGTCTCCTACTATGCTTAAGCGGATTTTACTTTGAATTATCGGGTCTAATTTCCCAATAGACTCAATTACAATATCGGCGCATTTGTAAGGAACTAAGCGACCCACAAAAAGCAGATTGATCTTGCTAACATCTTTATTAAGGATATTTGTCTGATTTAAAAATTCCTCGGAAATGCCATTTTCGTAAAACAAATCAATTCTTTGGTCAGGGATTGCAAACAAATCTTTTAGCATATTTAAAGTATATTTTGAACCTGCTAAGATTTTGTCGGCTTTTTGGTAAGTTTCTACATAACCTGGAATTAATGATCTACCAACTGCTCTCAAAAAGTTAAATTGAGCAAATTCTTGTCTTGCCGTTTCTTGAAAACCTGCTGGAAAGGGAATGCCTCCATTCACTGGCCCTAGAATAAAAGGAGTCTGCTGGCATACACTGACTACCTTAAACGGATAGCGCGGCATCATGGGGGTAATTGCATGAACTATGTCATAATCTCCGTTGAGGATTTTTCCTTTGAATTTTTGATATACTTGTTGATTGAATTGCTCATATATTGGGTAGTTCAAGGCATGATAAATTGGCCAATTAACTCGCCCGGTTGCGGTAAGTTTTTCGACTATTTTATAATATTGCTTGGCTAACTTTCCTTCTTCCAGGTAGATGTTTTTTTTATATTCTGGGTGTTTTTCAAAGGCTGGTTTATTTCTAATATGGGTAACGAGTGTCGCATCAACTAAATGGTTTATTTTTTGAAAAAAATTGTATCCAACCAAAGGTACTGATGCCCAGTCAGGATTGCACTGTTCTACAATTAGTAAAACTTTTAATTTTTTATTACTCATTTGTTTACTACTCAGGGGTGGACTTTCTGGGACGTTAGCTGTCATTCTAGCTGGCTGAATTAATAGACTTGGTGGTTTTGTATTCGATTAGCTTGCTCTGCTGCCCCAGCAATCGGCGCTGGTGAAACTGGATTTGACCTTGTAGCTGGGGAAATTTGGCTAATACACATGACAAAGCGTAGATGGCTGCGTCTTTAGTTGTGAGATCGCGATGCTTTATATAATAGTTATAGGTGCGAGAGGTTGCTAAGGGGTAGCCACTCAATAGTAACAAGCTCCAGCCTTTTGTCGACCATGTCATTGCCAAGGCTAGCGCTGGCAAGACTAAGCCCCAAAACCAGGTGCTACGGGTTTCTTTGACCCAATGGCGCTCTGGTTCGCTGCCGTGCATCCAGGAACCTTCGGCATAGGCGTGACCCGCTCTTTGAGCCCGCTTCCACCACTGAGCGAAACTCGTCATTTGCGCGTCGTGCAGGGTCATTTCTGCATCTAAGCGAAGGATTTTCCAACCTTTTTGGCGCAGCCGCAAGCACAGTTCGGGTTCTTCGCCGGCTATTAGTGCGGGATTGAAACCTTCGACTTGCTGAAATGCTGTGGCGCGCATCATGGAGTCGCCACCGCAGGCTTTGGTTTCGCCGATGGGGGTATCCCACTCGATGTCGCACAATTGGTTGTAGATGCTTGCTTCGGGGTATCGTTCGCGCCTGCGCCCGCATACTGCTGCTACGTCGGGTTTGGCTGCGAGTTCGCTGTAAGCTCGATCGATCCATCCATCAACTACTTCGCAATCACCGTCCACAAATTGGACAAATTCGATGTCGGGTGCTAGTTCCAGCAAGCGGGCAAAGCCTTCATTTCTGGCGCGTGCTGCGGTAAACGGTATAGATAAGTCTAGTTCTACTGTATCGGCCCCGATCGATCGGGCTAACTCTAGGCTACCGTCTGTTGAGCCGGAATCGACGTAGACGACGCGGGCAACTTTGTCTGTGGCCGAGACTAGGCACTGGCGGAGGCGCTGCCCTTCATTTCGTCCGATCGCTACTAATCCTATTTGTTTCAAATTTTCTTTCTTGAATTCGACTACTGACGAGTTCATTTTATATTATAATAAAATTCCCGCTACTTTCCTAATTTTTCTGCTACTTCTAGAAATTATTGTTCAGACTTCCTGGGGGTTTTTTCGATGATTTTTGCGGGAATTCCCACGGCGGTTGCACCGGGTGGCACGTCACAAATCACCACAGCATTAGCACCAATCAAAGCATGATCGCCGATCGTTACGGAGCGAATAATTTTAGCTCCTGCACCAATATCGACGTGACCGCCGATTTTCACATCAGCAACAATTGTCACCTGTTGAAGAATCAGACAGTTAGGGCCAATGGAAGCACTGGGATGAATGACAATGCCATTAGGATGAGGCAGCAGCAGTCCTCCTTGTATTTGGCAGTTTAAAGGGATGTCTGTTGCAGTTACAACGCTCCAAAATCGATGCTGGATCACGTTCCAACGGCATACAATATATCCTGCAATTCCACCCTGCTTCTGCCACTGTTGATAGTTGCGGATAGATTTTAGCAGTTGGCGACTCGGCTCCCACCACTTGCTAGATTTTTCGCGGCTCCAGTCTGCTTCTGTAGCAGAAATGATTGACTTAGTGATTGACTCAACCATTGTTTGTGCAGTGTTTTGATGATGTAGACAATTGTGCCTAGTTGTGCAATTTATCTTAAGAGGAATCTCTAACTTGACTAGGGAAATTGCTGGAATTAGGCCGCAGTTGGAGTTGATGTGTTGCCGTAGAAGTGGGACACTCGTAACTTTACGAGATCGGGTTCAATTTCGGGGTCGAAGCTGCCCTCGCGGCTGTTAATCAAATCTGCCCAGGACAGGCTTTGAGTTTCGGCTTGCAATTTTTTCACTAAGTCTTCCACGCGGCCTATCGGTCTGGCGGGGACACCGGCCACTATATCGCCCTCGGCGACATCTTTGGTGACGACGGCACCGGCGGCGACTTTGGTGACGACGGCACCGGCGGCGACGATCGCATTTGGGCCGATGGTGACGTTGCGAAGGACGATCGCATTGAAGCCGATAAATACGTTGTCGCGGATATCTATCTTGCCTACGGCCTCTAGTTTAACGTTGTAAGCCCGGTCAAGCATGGCGATCGAGCCATCGTGGCCGAGCAAGGTACAAGATGAGAAGTCAACATTGTTGCCGATGCGGACGTAGGCTGGATCTCCAAAGACGGTATTGGGCCAGATGCTGCAATTTTCGCCGATCGCGTACAAGTTGCCGTAGCGGCGGAGAAATTCGGTGTATTCTTCGGAACAAGGATTACAGAATTGGACGTACAAACCTGGGAACTTGCCGTAACGCATGGCAAGATGACGGATAATTTTTTGCACTGTTGATCTAAGCATTTTCCGGGTTTTTGGTAGATTGAAGAATCTTGGCGGGGATACCTACTGCTGTTTTGCCTGCAGGAATGTCTGATAAAACTACAGCATTGGCACCGATATTTACGTCGTCTCCCAAGTTTACTTTTCCGAGGATTTTTGCACCAGCGCCGACGTTAACCCGATCGCCCAATTGAGGGGATTCTAGCGGTTTGTCCAAATAGCGGTTTCCCAACGTTACACCCTGGCGGATAATGCAGTCGTCGCCGATTTTACAATATCCGTGAATAATAATAGCGTTTTGATGTTCAATCACCACGCGACGACCGAGCTTCACAGTGTAAGGCAAGTCTATCCCGTAACTATTGCGGACTTTTCGGTAGAGTGATCGATAAAGAATGCTCAAAGGAGCTCGAAGTAATTTCGGTTCTATTTGCATTCTCCAGACGCCAAAACGCTGCACTGCTACGGCACGAAATCCCGGTTTTGTCCAATCTCGACCATGAGCAATCCAGTCTTCTTTAATTTGCTGCCACAGTCCCAGGCCGGGAGTTTCTACTTGATTTTCACTGGTGATTAAGTTTTGCTCAGTTACCATAAGCTCTAATTCACACTATTTTTTGTTTACTCTATTGCTAGATGCCGACGATATTAATGGGTCTATCAGGTTTTTGAGGAAAAAGCAATCCGGTTTTATCGATCGAGAATACTAATTTATCGGCTGCATCATAAAATATTTTGCTTGCCTAGGTTAACCTGGTTTAGTTGGCTTTGACCGATTTACCAACTCCCTTTAAAAGTTTTTGGATTTTTCAATCTTACCCCCCTTTAAAAATACACTATTTAATACAAAATCCCTCAGCAATTGTGGTGGATCGCCATCGGGTTTGCCTTGAAGTGCGCGGCGCACCCTCCAGGCTGCAAAACCCGAAGCCCAGGATACATCAGTTAATGCTGTGTAAACCAAGCCGTAGTTTTTGATAAAGTACCTACGCCGGGAATCAAACCAATAGGTGGGCAGCCGCTTGGCGGGCTTTTTGGTGTCAGTGACGCCTGAGCTTTGGCCGACTAAGTGGACAACGCGACTTTCGGGTACGTACCAGCAACTCCAGCCAGCTTTGTTCGCTTGCAGACAAAAGTCCATTTCTTCGCAGTACATGAAATAAGCTTCATCCATCAAGCCAATCTTTTCAAATACTTCGCGACGGACGATCATGCTGGCTCCAGCTACCCAATCAGTTTGACAGGTTTCTTGGGAAATCGGAGGCGCTGCAGCCCAGTTGGCTAATAACTTGGATATAAAGCCTGTCCGCCAACCAAAATCGAGTTCCGTCAAGATGTTGTGAAACCGAAAAGCTGACTCCTGAGGGGTGCCGTCGGGGTCTTCCAAGCGGCTGCCGGCGATGCCGGCTTCGGGGTGGGAGTCCATGAAATCGACGAGGGCTTTTAAGGCACCGGGGCGAACTATGGTGTCTGGGTTGAGCAGCAGGAAGTAAGGGGGGGGATTGGTGGATTGGAGGGCGGGACGGATCAGGGCGTTGTTGCCGAAGGCAAATCCGCCGTTGCGGTCTAGGGGAACGAAGGATGCCCATTCGCTCCAGCCTTCTGAGGCGATCGCACTACTAATTTCTTCGACTGAGCGATCGCCTGAAGCATTGTCGCCAACTACAACTCGCATACCGGGCAGCGATTGCACTTCGCTAACTAGAGAGCGCAAGCAGTCAATTGTCAAACTAGAGGTTCGGTAGTTAACAATGACAACCAGCAGTGGATATGGGTGATTGGACTCGCTGGCCTTCGACATAAGTACCGTTGTTTGTTTAACAACTTTTTAACTCAAGTTGTACCGATCTGGCAAGCTGGAGCGATCGCTAATAGTATTTTTATTTGTTTGGGTGAGGGAGACTGTTTTTTCGGCCATATTTCGGAAGTATCGCCGCTCTGGATCAAAGTCGATACTGCCTGTAGGCTTGACTGGCGGCCCGGTGCAGCAGCGAATGTCGGTAAACTAACCCCTTAGCGTCATCGGAATAGCCCCCGCCAATCACGCAGGCAACGGGATAGCCGCCAGCCAAACACGCCATCAAAACTTGCATTTCCCGGCGAAATAAGCCCGTATCAGTTAAAGCTAATTTTCCCAGTTTGTCACCGTGATGAGGGTCTACTCCAGCATCGTACAAAACTAAATCTGGCTTGACATTTGAAAGCAAATCTGGTAAAAACTTATCCAATGTTTGTAAATATTCGTCGTCCTCCATACCGACAGGCAAAGGTACATCTAAATCGCCCTTTTGTTTAGTGCCTGGAAAATTGACTTCGCAGTGCATCGAGAAAGTAAAAACGCTGCTATCATCTTGAAAAATTACGGCGGTTCCGTCTCCTTGGTGGACATCTAAATCGACAATTAAAACTTTGCGAACTAAACCACTTTTTTGCAAGACGCGAGAGGCGATCGCCAAATCATTAAAAATACAAAAACCCGACCCAAAAGCAGGGAAGGCGTGATGAGTTCCGCCCGCAGTATTGCAAGCCAAACCGTAGTCTAAAGCGAGCTTGGCAGTTAGTACAGTTCCTGCAACCGCAGTGCAAGTGCGATTAGCAAGGGCCCGACTCCAAGGCAGACCAATTCGCCGAGTCGCTTTGTTATCGAGCGTCCCGTTGCAGTAAGCTTGCACGTAGCAGGGGTCGTGAACTAATTCAATCCATTCTTGAGGCGGAAGTTCGGGAGCATGAAATTGGGATTTATCTGCTACCCCGTCCGCGAGCAGCATCTGGTAAAGCATCCGAAACTTGGCCATCGGGAAGCGGTGATCCGGTGGCAGGGGTGCAACGTAATCTTCGTGGTAAATAATTGGTAAGTCCATTAAAATTATTGTATAACGAATGAATCTCCAATTGAAAGTCTGCAATCTCAAATTTAAATTCGCTGGAGAATCTGTATATGCAACAACTAAAAACAGTCTGGCAGTCCGGCAGCACTCACCCCGAAAATGCTGAAAATCTCGATAATATCAGGCAGTGGTGGGGAAACCTCAACGGCAAAGAAATTAGCTGGGTAGAGCGACTAATTCCGCAAATCGGCGGTCTGAGCGAAATTCACTGGCATCCCCAGCGTTTTGACGAAACATTTGTGATAGTCAATCCCGAAATTCGCGAGGAAACTCTCTATTGGTACATACCCGATTCTCCTGTCCAACGTAACAACACTGTTGACAAATTAGAACTTGATAACTTGCAACAGCAATTGTACATCTATCCTCAGTTGGAATCGGAACTGGTAATTCGCGTAGGAATTCCCGAAGTTAAATATCAAACACTTGAATTAAACAATCCCGAAATCGCCTTGGGCGAAGATAATATGCTGCTGCTGTGGGAATCTGACCAAGAACTAGAAATTAAAATTTACCTGAGCAATGAAAATATTGCTAAACTTAAGGAATTGCTGGCATAGAAAAGACCAAGACAAGAGTTTATAGGGTAGGCTATGGGCGCGGGATGATCGATCTATACTCTTAAGCTGTTGCGGCATTTAAATTGTATGTCAAAAACAATCAAAGAATGAGTGGGTGGGCGGGACGCCCGCCTCGAATATTCAATTTCCATGCGCGATAGCTTAGTCACCTATAAATATCTTAAGACTGATGGGCGGGTGCGTCGAAACCAAGGTTTTTCACAGCCATACTTCGTTAGAGTGACAAGAGTAAAACACCCCGTTTCTTCGCCTCGCGGTACGTCCAGGTGTGTATCTCTGCTAAAACCCTTTGAATGTGGTAGCAGAATGTCCACAAACTTGCGTTATCTTCCTGAGACTTTTAATCCTAAAGTCCAGCAAAAAACTGGCCTGAACGCATCAACCGAATTTTATGAAAATAATTGCTCGCAGCCCTTGAACCAAGTTAAAAAACCCGGTTGCTTTTGTCGGGAGTGCCTAAGTGATGATTGTTTTTCGGCAGACTTAATGTGGACAGCAAATAAGGGGATTTGTTTGGTAAATTAAATATAATTAAAAGAGAGTTAATTTTAGTTGCTAACTTAAGACGGGCAACTAATAAGTTGAAAGTAGAGAAGGTGCGTTATTTAATGGGCTAATATCTAAAATTACTCTGGTTGTTGCTGAGGTTGAAAAAATTTAATAAACAATTATGGTCGAAAAATAATCGCTAAACTTATTAAATAATCAATCTGCTAGCAGTAAAAAAAATCACACTGGTCAGAAAAAATGATATTAGATAAAGAAAATATTCACATTTTAATTATTGACGATCAGCCACAAAACCTGCGGTTTATATCAAACATCTTGACGAAAGAAGGGTATAAAGTTCAGCGGGCGATTTCGGGAGAAATGGTGGTCAATGCTAATTTTACCGTTCTCCCTGACTTAATTTTGCTGGATATTGCCATGCCCAAAATGAACGGCTATGAAGTGTGCACCCAACTGAAATCTAATAAAAAAACTAGGGAGATTCCGGTTATTTTTTTGAGCGTTTTTAATGAAACTTTTTACAAAGTCAAAGCTTTTGAAGTCGGCGGTGTTGACTACATTACTAAGCCTTTTCAAGTGGAAGAAATTTTAGTGCGGCTCGAAAGTCAATTGACTATACAACAGCTATCAAAACAATTAAAACAGCAGAATGCCCAACTGCAACAAGAGATAGAATTTCGCAAGCGGACAGAACAATCACTCCGGGAAAGCAAAGCACGGTTGCAGAAATTGGCAGTCAATATACCGGGAGTTCTTTATCAATTTATAAAGAAGCCCGATGGAAGTTTCAAGTTTGAATATATTAGTTATGCTTGTCGGGAGATTTACGAATTAGAGAGTGAGGAAATATTAAAAAATCCCGACTTTTGCTTCGATCAAAATCATCCAGATGACCAAGAATATCTAGTCAAAAAAATTGCTGCTAGCGCCCAAACTTTAGAACCTTTTGCCTTTGAATGGCGGATTATTACACCGTCGGGTAAACTCAAATGGCTGCAATCTAATTCTCGGCCAGAAATGCGCGAGAATGGCGATATTGTTTGGTATGGCGTACTTTTTGATATCAGCGAGCGCAAGCACGCAGAAATAGAAATGGCTGGAGCTAAAGCTGCTTTAGAACGGCAAGTTCAGCGAGAATTGCTGATTGCAAAAATAACTAAAGAAATTCGCTCAAGCTTGCAGCCAGAACAAATATTTCAAATAGCTGCAACTCAAATCGGTCTGGCATTCTGCGCCAATCGCTGTTTGATTCATACTTACGTTACTACCCCCCAGGTCGATATTCCTCTGGCGGCCGAGTATCTAGAACCCGAGTGCGAATCTATTTGGGACATACCCATTCCAATTTGGGGCAATCCTCACGTCGTACAAATGATGATACAAGATCAGGCGATCGCCTCCAACAATGTTTATTCAGACCCTCTGTTGCAAGCTGTTCAACCGATTTGCCAGAAGGTTGGGTTAAAATCGATGCTGGCAATTCGCACTTCCTACCAAGGCAGGGCAAACGGTGCTATCTGTTTGCACCAGTGCGATCGTTACCGGGAATGGACTTCCGATGAAATTGACTTGTTAGAAGCTGTGGCGGCTCAAGTAGGGCTCGCTATCGCTCAAGCTAAACTGATCGAACGAGAAAAAAACCGAATTCAGCAGCTCGATCGGCAAAATAAAGTGCTGCAAGCAGAAATTCGCACCCGCATCTGCGCCGAGCAAGCTCTGCAAGAATCGGAAACAGAATTGCGGGCGATTTTTGCCGCCATGACTGACACAGTTTTAGTGAGAAATGCAGAAGGGCGCTGTATCAAAATCGCTCCGACAGCATCAACGAATTTGGTGAAACCTCCAAGCGAAATGATTAACAAAACCGCTCACGAAGTCTTGCCGGAACCTGTGGCCGATTTGGTATTAAATGCCATCCAACAAGTTATAAAAACGAAGCAAAGCATCAATGTTGAATATAGCTTTCAAGTCGGAGAGCGCGAAGTTTGCCTCGACGCTAAAGTTTCTCCGCTTACTCCAGATTCAGTGATTATCGTGGCGCGAGATATTAGTGTTCGCAAACAAACAGAATCCGCACTCAGAGAAAGCCAGCACTTCATTCAAGCGATCGCCGATTCCAATCCCAACCTATTGTACGTTTACGATGTAATTGAGCAACGGAATGTTTATACCAACCGACAAATTTTGACTATGCTCGGATACACCGCCCAAGAAATACAAGATATGGGTACAGCAATGATGCCCAAATTGCTCAACCCCGACGATTTGCCAGAGTTTTTGGAAAGCGTCAAAAAAGTGGAGCAAGCCAAAGACGGCGATGTCATTGAATGTCAATACCGAATGAAACACAAAAACGGTGAATGGCGGTGGATGCACAGTTGGGATACAGTATTTCTCAGAACAAATGATGGTAACCCCAAACAAATTCTCGGCACTGCTAATGACATCACAGACCGCAAATTATCCGAAGAAAAACTGCTAGCATCGCAACAAAGAATCTCATTTTTATTGCAGCAAACGCCGATCGCAGTTATCGAGTTAAACCTCAATTTAGAAATTATCACTTGGAATCCCGCAGCCGTTGCTATTTTTGGCTACAGTGAGCAAGAAGCGATTGGTCGAGTCGCCTCCGATTTGATCGTACCTGAAAGCTACCACCAGCAAGTATCTGAGATTTTCAATCATGACTTGAATGCCAAATCCAGCGGCACTACCGAAAATCTGACTAAAGACGGCAGAATTATCATCTGCGAGTGGTACAATACTCAGCTAATTGACGATAACGGTACAGCGATCGGCATTGCTTTAATGGCTGTAGATATTACCGAACGCAAGCAAGCAGAAACCGAACTGCAAGAAAGTGCTTTACGACAAAGAGCGATCGCCCGCGTCATTGAAAGAATGCGGCAGACTTTAGATATCCGAGAAATTTTTTACGCCACAACCCGAGAATTGCGCCAAACCATGAAGTGCGATCGAGTCGCTATTTACCGTTTCAATCCAGACTGGAGTGGCGAATTTGTAGCCGAATCCCTTGACCGCAAGTGGGTTTCTTTCATCCAAGCACAGGAGAGCGATTCTCACCTTACGGAAGGTGCTTTAGACAGCGAACGTTGCGTTGTCAAAAGATTAGATAGCACCTCACAAGAAGTACGCGATACCTATTTGCAAGAAACCCAAGGTGGAGCCTTCAGCCGAGGTAAAACTTACCTTTGTGTCCCAGATATTTACAAGCAACGTTTCGATAATTGTTACATCAAATTGCTAGAAAATTTTCAAGCTAAATCCTACATTATTGTACCAATTTTTTCCGGAAAAAAGCTCTGGGGATTACTAGCATCGTATCAAAATTCTGCTCCCCGCCAGTGGAGTGAAGCTGAAATCAACGTTGCAGTTGATGTAGGTACTCAGCTAGGAGTAGCATTACAGCAAGCGGAATTACTCGCCCGCACTCAAAGGCAGTCCATGGAACTGATTAAATCCAAAGAAAACGCCGAAGTTGCCAACCGCGCCAAAAGCCAATTTCTCGCTTCCATGAGCCACGAACTCCGCACGCCTCTCAACGCCATTCTGGGTTTTTCCCAAGTCATGGCCCGCAACAGTTATATCACGGAAGAACAAAAAGAATACATAGAAATTATTAACCGCAGCGGCGAACATTTGCTGGAACTCATCAATGATGTTTTGTCAATGTCCAAAATAGAAGCAGGTCAAATTAACATCAATCCAAGCCGCTTCAATCTCTACAACCTTCTCAACAGTCTCAAAGAAATGCTGCAACTAAAAGCAAACTCAAAAGGTTTGCAACTAATCTTTGAAAAGGCCGAGGAGTTGCCGCACTACATTCAAACAGACGCAGCTAAATTGCGGCAAGTTTTAATTAACCTGGTCGGTAATGCGATTAAATTTACTCAGCACGGAACCGTTACTTTGCGCGTCAGCAGCCAAGCTGAAAAAGACGCCCCAGAAGAAAACAAATCCCAATTGTATTTTGAAATTGCCGACACGGGTCCCGGCATTTCTCCCTCGGAACTCTCGACATTATTCAAGCCCTTCGTACAAACCGAAACGGGTCGAAAATCCATGCAGGGAACGGGTCTTGGATTGCCGATTAGCCAACAGTTTGTCAGGATTATGGGAGGTGATATTTTTGTTGAAAGTCAACTCGACCAAGGCACAATTTTCAGGTTTAATATTTGGGTTAACTTAGTAACAGAAAGTGATGAACAAGAAAAACCGCCGATCAAACAAGTTATCGCTTTAGAAGCCGGACAAGACACTTATCGGATATTAATAGTTGAAGATGTAGTGGAAAATCGCCAACTGCTGCTTAAGCTGCTGGTTCCCCTGGGATTTGAAGTCCGGGAAGCAACTAACGGTCAAGAAGCAATTGCTTTGCATTCAACTTGGAAGCCGCACTTGATATTAATGGATATGCTAATGCCCGTGATGGATGGGTATGAAGCGACAAGACAGATTAAGAAAACTCTAGAAGGTAAAGAAACAATAATTATTGCCCTGACTGCCAGTGCTTTTGACGAGCAGCGGCAGATAATTTTGTCTGCGGGTTGTAACGATTTGATCTGTAAACCGTTTCGGGAAGAGGTACTCTTTGACAAGATAGCGCATCACCTCAACCTGCGTTATATTTATGAAAAAGAGAACTTATCTACTTCTTTTTCAACACCGACGCTGCTTAAAAGTTTGACCACGGAGGATTTGAGTGTAATGCCCACAGACTGGGTGGTCGAGTTGCACCGAGCAGCACTTTGCGTTGACGACAACCGCATCCTCGAACTCATCGAGCAAATTCCCGAAACTAAGGCAAATCTCGCTAACGCTTTAACAGATTTAGTCGATAATTTTCGGATAGATATCATTATCGATTTAACTCAATTATATTATGATGAACGACCATCCATTACCAGCGACTCCTAAAGACATTCTGATCGTTGACGATATGCCGGACAACTTGCGACTTTTATCGACTATGCTGACATCGTACGGGTATCATGTCAGGAAGGCTATTAACGGACACTTGGCTCTGCAAGGGGCGCAAATATCTCCTCCCGATCTAATTTTACTAGATATTAATATGCCGCAAATGAACGGGTATGAAGTTTGTGAGAAGTTAAAGCTAAGCCAACAAACTAAAGATATTCCGGTAATTTTTATTAGTGCGCTAGATGACGTTATGGAAAAAGTTAAAGCTTTTCAAGTAGGAGGAGTAGATTATATTACTAAACCGTTTCAAGTAGAAGAAGTTTTAGCCCGCGTTCAAAACCAACTTTCCCTTCGTTTGCTGCAATCCAAACTGCAACAGCAAGCTAGGGAACTGCACGATCGCAATTCTAGATTGCAGGAAGAAATCGCAGAACGGCAGCGGGCTGAAGAATCAATTCGGTTTTTGCTGGCAACTACGCGGGCGATCGGCGAAGCTGTAGACTTTCACTCAGCTTTAGAAGTAATTCTGCACCAAGTTGGCGAAACAATCGGATGGGATGTAGGAGAAGCTTGGATTCCCGATGCAGAAAGAACTGTTCTAGAATCAGCCAGGGGCTGGTATGCGAGCAACCCCAGCATGGAATCGTTCCGCACCCAAAGCCAACAACTGACATTTGCCCGGAATATAGGGCTACCGGGACGAGTTTGGGCATCCAAGCAACCGGAATGGGTAGAAGATATTTCCAAGGGCTACCCGCATTTTCTCCGAAGTCAAATAGCACTAGAACTAGGATTCAAAGCTGGTTTTGGCGTGCCGATTTTGGTAGGGGATGAAGTATTGGCAGTGCTAGTTTTCTTTAAAATTTCGTCTGGTGGGAAAGACGCACGATTTATAGACGTTTTTAATGCGGTAGGCACTCAATTAGGTTCTTTGATTCAGCGCAAACAAGCAGAAGAATTGCTGCGTATTGCTCAAGAAAAATATCACAGCATTGTAGAAAATGCGATGGAAGGCATTTTTCAAAGCACGCCTTCAGGAGGCTATCTCAGCGCTAATCCAGCTTTGGCAAAATTGTACGGTTACGACTCGCCAGAAGAACTGATGTCCGAGATTAAAAATATTGCTCAGCAACTGTACGTTGACCCGGAACGTCGCCTCGAATTCGTGGCTGCTATGGATGCTGACAATGCCGTTTCGGGGTTTGAATCTATGGTATGCCGCAAAGACGGGCGCCGGATTTGGGTGTCAGAAAATGTCCGGGCTGTTCGAGATGCAAAAGGTGACCTGATCTACTATGAGGGTACTGTTTCTGACATTACAGAGCGCAAATTAGCGCAAGAAGCGCTCAAAGTTCAACAAGAACAAAGCGAGAAGTTGCTGTTAAATATTTTACCCAAACCAATCGCAGAACGCTTGAAGGCGGAGCAAAGTACGATCGCCGACAGTTTTGCCCAAGTAAGTGTTTTATTTGCTGATATTGTTGGCTTTACTGAGTTGTCTGCTAGAATGTCTCCCACCGAGTTGGTAAAGCGCTTGAACGTGATTTTTTCGCACTTCGACCAGTTAGCTGAAAAGTACGGTGTGGAGAAAATTAAGACTATTGGCGATGCTTACATGGTAGTCGGGGGATTGCCTACGCCGAGACATGACCACGCCGAGGCGATCGCCCAAATGGCCCTGGGAATGCAGGCAAAAATAGCAAAGTTGTGCGCCGACACAGGGGAAAAACTGGCAATTCGCGTTGGCATCAATTCCGGGCCGGTGGTTGCGGGAGTAATTGGTGTGAGCAAGTTCACGTATGATTTGTGGGGAGATACGGTGAATGTAGCGGCGAGGATGGAAGCTACGGGTTTTGCAGGCAGAATTCAAGTTACTGATGTTACTTATGAGCTTTTGAAAGATAAGTATTTGTTTGAG
Source organism: Microcoleus sp. LAD1_D5 (assembly GCF_036702115.1). Classification (NCBI taxonomy): domain Bacteria; kingdom Bacillati; phylum Cyanobacteriota; class Cyanophyceae; order Oscillatoriales; family Microcoleaceae; genus Microcoleus; species Microcoleus sp. LAD1_D5. Next base: position 63,395 of record NZ_JAUBSA010000019.1, read on the forward strand.
AGGCGAGGCGTAATTCCGGTAAAAGGTAAGGGGAATATGATGACTTATTGGTTGCTAGGAAAAAAGTAAAAATGGGAATTGGGCATGGGGAATTGGGCATTGGGTATTACAACCAATAACCAATAACCAATAACCAATAACCAATAACCAATAATTCATGACTACTGACTACTGACTACTGACTTCTGCTATGATGAAAGTAGTTAACGAAACTTTACATAATAGCCGTGACTGCACAACAATTAGTATCTGCAACGAGTTTTGAAAAGCTAATTTGGACTTGGAAAGGTCACAAAATCCAATATACCGTCCAAGGAACCGGCCGCCCTCTGATCTTGATTCACGGATTTGGGGCTTCGATCGGACATTGGCGGCAAAATATCCCCGCACTAGCGGCCGGCGGCTATCGCGTATTTGCTTTGGACTTGCTGGGATTCGGTGCTTCCGCCAAACCAGCCCTAGATTACACTCTGGAATTGTGGGAAGAATTGCTGACTGATTTCTGGGCGGATCTGGTACAGGAACCGGCGGTATTTGTCGGGAATTCGATCGGCGCTTTGCTGAGTTTGATGGTAGTCGCCAACCATCCAGAAATATCAGCAGGTGCAGTCTTAATCAACTGTGCCGGCGGGCTCAACCACCGGCCGGACGAACTGAATTTCCCGCTGCGAGTAGTGATGGGGACTTTTACTAAATTAGTTCGATCGCCCCTGATCGGCCCCTTTATGTTCAACAACATCCGCCAAAAACACCGCATCCGCAACACCCTGCGCCAAGTCTACGGGAACCGCGAAGCCATCACTGACGAACTCGTAGAACTCCTGCACGCCCCCTCCTGCGAGCCAGGAGCTCAACAAGTGTTTGCCTCGATTCTCACAGCCCCTCCAGGCCCTCAACCGTCAGAATTGCTGCCCAAAGTCGATCGTCCGTTATTGGTACTTTGGGGCGCAGACGACCCCTGGACACCCATCGCCGGCAGCCAGATTTATCAACAATTGGCCGCCAACGATAAACCAGTGAAATTTGTTTCAATTCCCAACACAGGCCACTGTCCTCACGACGAGCGGCCGAGTGAAGTCAACGCTCTGATTTTGGACTGGCTGCTGGAATTGAACTAAAATTTTTCTGCTCAATCCAATCGCGGGCGATCGGCCAAAACCCTTGCATTGCAGAAGTTTTGCCTCGCTCCACCGCACCGACACCCCGGCAGCAGCCGACTCAAAAAACAATTTTTGGAAAAAGTATTGACACAATTTACTGAGTCAGCTATATTGATGGACGTGTGAGGAGCGAACCAGAAAAAGCACCGAGACGAAACACGGCCAGTCGTCGGTGCTTTTTCTGTGGGAACCCATTTTTAAGAGTTTTAAATTATCTATAAATTCACATCCAGAATATCTGTAAGCCCGCCCCGCCTTCTTCATTTCTTCCTACCCTTCGGGAACGGCTTCGCCGAACGCGTTCTTAGCGTCTTCGCGGTTCGTTAAATAAATATTCGGATGTTGCAAAAAAAGTAATTGACTGCACTTGATCTCAAAAAATCAGAAAGTGTGGATTTTTTTCTATCATCAAAATTTGATTGCATAGAACTCAAAACTAGAGAGTTATATAATAATAAATTGTCGCTAGGTCGGGGCGGGTTGATATACATTTTTTCCAAATGTCGCTAAACCCGCCCCTGCGGTATTAGTGCTACAAATATCAACGATCGCCCAAAACAAATTGTTCGATCGCAGCCGCCACCCCATCTTCCTCCACATCCGGCGCTACCCAATCAGCAGCAGCCTTCACCCCATCAGGAGCATTGCCCATTGCCACGCCCACACCCGCGTAGGCAATCATTTCTACATCATTAAAATTGTCGCCGATCGCCATCACATTCGCTGCCTGCAAACCCAAAAGTTCCTCCGCTAAATACTGCACCGCATCTCCCTTATTCGCCAAAGGATGCGTAGCTTCAAAAAAAGTAGCAACGGATCGAGTCAAATAAAGCTCCGCAGGCGTGTAGCGCTGCCGCATACTGCTGAGCAAGCCGTCGAGTACCCCCGGATTCTCGCACAATGCCAAAACTTTCGTCGGTTCCCCCGGAAGATCTCGCCGCAAATCTTTAATCACCATTGGTTCAATGCCCGATCTTTCGGCATAAATTCGGGTAGCTGCGGTAATTTCCGGCACGTAAAGTTGGTCGTCAATGTAGAAATGGATCGAAAGCAGCGGTCGCAAATGCGGTTCTTCAAAATAATCTAACAGTTGCAGAGCAGTTTGTTTCGACAGCGGCAAGTGCCGCAGCCGCTTTTGAGTAGCGTGATCTTGAATCCACGCGCCCTGGTAGCAAATCAGTGGCAATGTTGAGCCGATGTCGCGGTGAAAACGCAAAGCTGATCGGTACATCCTGCCCGTAGCGACGGCCACTTTCACTCCCCGCGACTCGGCAGCCAAAATTGCCTGCTTGACTGGTTCTCGGATGTCATTTGACAAACCTGCGATCGTGCCGTCTATATCCACTACCAGCAATTGAATGTCTGCGGTGTCAAAAGGGCGATCGGTCGCCTTAGCTGGATTTGAGGCAGTTATATTCTGCATGATTGTTTTTAGATTTTAGCTGTTGAGTTGCACGCACCAGTTTATTTTGGCACTAGCGCGATAGCAAAAGGCAACTTCTGATTTTTTGAAGACTAAAATATAGATAAGTAAATAAGCGACAAAAAAGGATATAGCAGAACTCTTTAGGGAGGGTTTTAGCTCAGCTATATAATAGTAGCCAGTTTACTGCCGTAAAAACCGCACTCGCTCGGTGATGTGTATTTCCACTTGCTTAATAATACTTGTGGCAAAAAAAATGCAACTGTAGGTCATATCCAAAGCCTTATGTGATAAATCATTACAATAATCTAACATTTAAAATTGTCTAATCGGCTATTTCAAATTACCCCCAAATATCATGCTTTCTATCCCTGGATACCACATTGACGAAGAACTTTATACAAACCCTCACACAGTTATTTATCGAGGGATGCAGCTTGAGGAAGAAAAACCCGTTATCCTCAAAACTCTCACGCCGCCATACCCTACCCCAGCGCAAATATCCCAACTTCTGCACGAATCCGAAATTCTTAAAAATTTGAGTTTGCCCGGAATAGTCAAGCTTTACAAAATAGAAACATACAATCACTTTCCTGTTTTAGTTTTAGAAGATTTTGGTGGCATTTCCCTAAAAGAATTTCTCAGCAACAACCAGCTAGAGTTACAACAATTTCTGCATATTGCCATCAAACTAGCAGAAACTCTTGGGCAACTCCACGAACACCACATCATCCATAAGGATATTAAACCCAGCAATATTATTGTCAATATCGAGACAGGAGATGTCAAGATTGCTGATTTTGCGATCGCCTCCCTGCTACCGGGCGAAAACCCCACCCCCAGCCATCCCCATTTACTCGAAGGCACTCTCGCCTATATGTCTCCTGAACAAACGGGGCGCATGAATCGGGCGATCGACTACCGCACCGATTTTTATTCTTTAGGCGTCACCTTTTATGAGATGCTTTGTGGCGAATTGCCTTTTCAGGCGATCGATCCTATGGAATTAGTACACTGCCATATTGCCAAAACGCCAGTTTCTCCTTGGGAAAACAGAAAGCAAAAAGTAGAAAGCAGAAGCATCGAAGGCAGAATCAATCAAGTAGGAACCAAGGAGATTCCTCAAGTCGTTTCCGATATCGTCATAAAACTCTTAGCAAAAACAGCCGAAGACAGGTATCAAAGTGCTTTCGGACTTTTGTACGACTTGGAAAATTGTCTCGATCAACTGCAAACTACAGGCGAAATTTTCCACATAACCCTCGGCGAGCAAGATCAGTCAAGTCACCTGCAAATTTCCCAAAAATTTTACGGGCGAGAAGTAGAAGTTAATATGCTTCTGAGTATCTTCCAGCGGATGAGGCGGGGCAATACAGAAATCGTGCTGATTTCGGGTTCTGCAGGTGTGGGCAAATCTTCGTTAGTATATGAAGTTTACAAGCCGAGTCGGCGGGAAAACGGGTATTTTATTGACAGCAAATTTGAGCAATTTAAGCGCGATATTCCCTACGCTTTTTTGCTCCAAGCTTTTCAAGATTTGTTGAGGCAAATTTTCACAGAAAATGCCGCAGAAATCCATGTTTGGAAAGAAAAATTTTTAAAAGCAATCGGCGGCAACTGCCAAGTAATTATTGAAGCTATTCCCGAAGTAGAACTGATTGTCGGGCCGCAGCCCCCCGTCCCAGATTTAGGAGCCAATGAATCTCAAAATCGCTTTAATTTAGTATTTCAAAACTTCATCCGCGTCTTTGCTCAAAAAGAACACCCCCTAGTAATTTTCCTCGACGACTTGCAGTGGGTCGATTCAGCATCTCTTAAGTTAATAGAACTGCTAGCCACTGACCTGGGAACTCAATATTTATTAATAATTGGAGCTTATAGAGAGCAGGAAGTAGATGCAAATCATCCCCTAATGCTGACCGCCGAAGCAATTAAAAAAGCAGGCGGCACTGTGAGGGCGATCGCCCTTTCGCCTTTAGATATAAGCAGCGTCAACCAATTTGTGGCCGATACTTTGAACTGCGCCCCAGAAAAATCCCTAAGTTTAGCAGAATTGCTTTGGCAAAAAACTGCGGGAAATCCCTTCTTTTTAACTCAATTAATAAAATTTCTTTACTCAAAAAGTTTGATTAAATTTAAACTTTCACCCTCGAATAATTTGGTCGAGCTAGCTGAACCTAACCTGTCGGGCTTAGCGCAACCAATCTCAGAGCAAATTGTGAAAAAATGCCATCTCACAGGCGAGTGGCAGTGGGATATCGAACAAATACAAGAAATGGGAATAACTGACAATGTTGTAGAATTAATGATAGATAACATTCAGAAACTTTCAAAGAAGACCCAGGAACTGCTTAAATTAGCCGCTTGTATCGGGAACAAATTTGATTTAGAAACTATCTCGACAATCGCCGAAAAACCTCTGGCGTCCGCAGCGACAGACCTCGGAGAGGCACTTCAGTCCGGTCTGATTTTGCTCGTGAATAACGCCTACCAAATTCCGATCGCACTAGCAGCAAGCACAGAAGTAACAGACACAATATCTAGAGACTTTACCGATAAATTTTCCCTACCAGTGGCTGATGTTTCGATCGCCACTTACAAATTTTTGCATGAGCGAGTGCAGCAAGCAGCTTATGCTTTAATATCCGATTATCAAAAACAAAAAATCCATCTCAAAATAGGCAACTTTTTACTGCATAATTCACCGCCAGACCAATTAGAAGAGCATATTTTTGATACCGTAAACCAACTAAATTTAGCGAAAGAAATCATCCGCAGCCAATTAGAACAATTTCAATTATGCCAATTAAATTTAATTGCAGGTCGCAAAGCAAAAGCAAGTGCAGCTTACGAACTTGCCCTCAAATATTTAACCGCAGGTATTGAACTGCTTCCCCCCGAAAGTTGGCAAACTGACTACGACGTGACTCTGGCACTCTACGAGTCAGCAGCAGAAGCTGCTTACCTCAATACCGACTTTGAAGCAATGGAAAAATGGGCGATAATTGTCCTGCAACACGCAAAAAATGAACTAGACAAAATCAAAGTGTTTGAAATCCGAATCATAGCTTGTGCGATGCAAACAAAACTCCAAGAATCGGTTAAAATTGGTCGGGAAGCACTAAAAATGTTAGGAATTAACTTTCCAGAATCCCCTATTCCCCTCCACATTCAGCAAGCACTCGCTAAAACGGCAGCTTATTTAAGCGAAAAAGAAATAGAAGATTTAATTAACTTGCCCATGATGACAAACCCGCACAAATTAGCAACTATGCGCGTGCTTTCCAGTATGTTTTCAGCTACATTTATAGTTGAACCTGTGCTGCTGCCCCTGATTGTGTGCGAGCAAGTTAATTTATCTATTAATTACGGAAACTCCACTTTTTCTGCCTTCGGTTATGCTAATTATGGAGCAATTTTAAAAGGAATAGTTAGAGATATTGAATCGGGCGATCGCTTTGGTCAATTAGCTTTAAATTTGAGCGATAGATTAAATGCGTTAGAATTCAAAAGCAAAACGCTTAATTTAGTAGCATTCATTTTGATGAACGGCAAGCATCACGTTAAAGACTCTTTGCCGCTATTAGAGGAGGCCTATCAAAGCGCGTTAGAAAATGGAGATTTAGAATGTGTCGGATATTCAACCGTAAATATTTGTCAGTCTTTGTATTTCATCGGTCAAGAATTGCCCCAACTGGAACGGAGAATGGTAAGTTACAACCATTTGCTGTTTCAACTCAAGCAAGAAACTGTATTGACTTGGAATCAAATATATCGGCAAACTATTTTGCAATTGATGGGAAAATTAGAAAGTCCACACATTGTATTAGGTGAAGCATACAGCGAAGAAAAATTGTTGTCGCTGCTGTTGAAAGCTAACGATCGGGTGGGACTACAGCACTTTTATTTGCAAAAATTAATACTAGCCTATTTATTTGGAGATATCCCTACCGCGCTAGAAAATGCAGCGCAAGCCGAAGTATATTTAGACGGAGTTGCAGGCTTTATTAATGTTTCCGACTACCAGTTTTACGATTCTCTAGCCCGCCTAGCAGCCTATCCCTCTGCCACAGACGAGGAACAAGAAGAGCATATTTTTTACGCTGTCAGTAACCGGAAAAAACTGCAACAAAAAGCGCTTTCTGCACCCATGAATCTTCAGCACAAATGCGACTTACTTACGGCAGAAAAAGCGCGCGTTTTGGGCGATGTTGTGAGAGCAATGGAATATTACGATCGCGCAATTGAAGGAGCACAAGAAAACGGATACATACAAATACAAGCACTAGCAGCAGAATTGGCAGGAGCATTTTATATATCCATAGGACGAGAAAAAAATTCTAAAACTTACTTGACAGAAGCGCGTTATTGCTATCAGCGCTGGGGAGCAACAGCCAAAGCAGCGCATTTAGAATCCAAATACTCGCACTTGCTAACTTCTGGATCGATTTCAACTAATATTGAAACTCACAAATCTACCAGCAGCGCTTCTTCCACTACGAAGGACAGTGCAGGCGTGCTAGACTTGACCACAGCAGTTAAAGCATCGCAAACCTTAGCCGGCGAAATAGTTCTAGACAAACTGCTGGCAAAAATGATGAAAATTGTTATTGAAAATGCCGGGGGGCAAAGAGGCTTTTTAATACTGGAGAAAGAGGGTCAATGGGTGATTGAAGCATCAGGATCTGTAGATGTCGATCGCGTTGCTGTCATGCAATCAATTCCGATAGATTTTGTAGCGGATGATCAAGAAGTAACGTTGCTGGCAGTTGCAGTTGTGAATTACGTCGCCCGCACCCAGGAAAGTATCGTTTTAAACGATGCCAGCCGCGAAGGGCAATTTACTCGCACACCCTATATAATTGCTGTTCAACCTAAATCAATTCTTTGCACTCCGTTAATTAATCAAGGCCAACTCACTGGCATTCTATATTTAGAAAACAATCTGACTACAGGCGCTTTTACACAAGATAGGTTAGAAATATTAAAACTGCTGTCTTCTCAAATTTCTATCTCCATCGAAAACGCCCAACTTTACGCCAACTTGCACCAATTCAATCAGAATCTAGAAAATTTAGTGCAGCAGCGTACCTCGGAGCTCTCCCAAACTTTAGAAGATTTAAAATCGGCTCAAAATAAACTGGTAGAATCGGAAAAAATGGCTGCCCTCGGAGGGTTGGTTGCAGGTGTTGCCCACGAAATCAATACTCCCATCGGCATCGGCATCACCGCCGCCTCCCTGCTTGCTGAAAAAGCCACAAAGTTTTTTGGGGTTTACAGTAACGGCCAAATAAAACGTTCCGAGTTAGAAAAGTTTCTGGATACCGCCATCCAAAGCAGTAATATGATCTTATCTAACCTCACGCGGGCAGCAGACTTGATTCACAGTTTTAAAGAAGTAGCTGTGGATCAGTCGAGCGAGTTAAAACGCACGTTTAATGTTAAAAACTATCTAGAGGAAATTTTGACATCCTTAACAGCAAAACTAAAAAGAACTAAGCACAAAATAGAGATTAAGTGTGATGAAAATATTGTAGTGGACAGTTACCCCGGCGTAGTGTGTCAAATTGTGACAAATCTGGTGTTGAATTCCCTAATTCACGCCTACGATGGAGAAGACGAAGGAGTTCTGGCTTTTGATTTCAAACTAGAGGGCGATCGGCTAATATTTGAATATGCCGATAACGGCAAAGGAATTGACCCAGAAAATCTCACTAAAATTTTTGAACCGTTTTTTACCACCAAAAGAGGTCAGGGCGGCACAGGATTGGGACTGCACATTATTTATAACCTTGTCACTCAAAAACTAAAAGGCACAATTAGCTGCACAAGTCAAGTAAATAAAGGCACAAGATTTATGATTGAATTTCCCGCTAAAATGAGCAATTAGTTATTAGACCGCCAACATGGATATAAGTTTTATATAGGAGAACGATATATGTCAGATGCTAGTAAAAATCTGTTGGCTGCAGGCGATGACGAATTAATCGCGGCGGGGGACGATGAATTAATATTTGTCGAGGAAGATGAGGCGGAACAAAAACCGCTAGAGGAAAGTTGGAAAATATTAATTGTGGATGATGAAATAGAAATTCACAATATTACTAAACTAGCGTTAAATGATTTTAAATTTGAAGGAAAAACTATAACATTTATCAGCGCTTACTCAGGAAAAGAAGCTAAAGAAATAATCCAAAATAATTACGACATAGCATTAATTTTACTTGATGTAGTTATGGAAACAGAAGAAGCAGGCTTGGAAGTAGTTAAATACATCCGCGATATTTTAAATAATCAAGTAGTGCGGATTATTTTACGCACTGGACAACCCGGACAAATACCTGAAGATGTAGTAATTGTCAGCTACGATATCAATGATTACAAAACCAAAACAGAACTTACTAACAAAAAATTATTTACCACAGTAGTCACCGCACTGAGAGCATTTAGATCACTCAATCAAATCGAGTCCAGCAAAAGCGAACTCGAAAAAATTGCCCTTGCATCAGCTCGTTTTGTACCCCGTGAATTTTTGAAGTTTCTCAAAAGAGAAAGCATCGTTGATGCCAGACTGGGAGACTCTGTACAAGCAGAAATGACGATTATGTTTGCCGACATTCGCTCATTTACAAGTCTGTCAGAAAGTATGTCTCCCCGAGAAAACTTTGAATTTCTTAACTCTTACTTAAGCCGAGTTGGCCCAGTTATCCGCCAGTACAACGGTTTTATAGATAAATATATTGGTGACGGGATTATGGCTTTGTTTCCTAACAGGGCTGAAGATGCTGTGCAAGCAGCAATTGAAATGCAGCATCAAGTGAAAATTTATAATAGACACAGGCAAAACAGTGGCTATCAACCTATTTCGATAGGGATCGGTTTGCATACGGGGACTTTAATGTTAGGTACGATTGGCGAAGCGGAACGAATGGAAAGTACGGTGATTTCTGATGCGGTTAATTTAGCTTCCCGCGTGGAAGGATTGACAAAGCTTTATGGAGTTGCTATTGTAGCTAGCGTCCAAACCCTTTGCCGGATAGACGATCCTCAACATTACAAGTGCCGATTTCTTGATCGCGTTCAAGTAAAAGGAAAACAAACACCTGTTGCTGTATTTGAAATTTACGATGGCGACTCGGCGACAATGATCGAACTAAAAGCACAAACTCAAACTTATTTTGAACAGGGAATTTTTTTTCACTACCAGCAGCAATTCGCGCAAGCAAGGCAAATGTTTCTGCGCGTCTTGCAAGTCAACAAGTATGATAAGGCAGCAGCTTTTTATGCAGAACGCTGCGAGATGTTGATGAAGAATGCAGTGATTATGACTCTGGAAGGTATTGAAATTTAGTTAATGGGTAATGGGTACTTGGTAATTGTAATTAGTAGTTTATATTTCTTCCCTCTTCCTTCTGCCTCCTCCCTTCTCCCCCATGCGTTTCAAATCCCTTGATGTTTTTCGCGGAATTGCGATCGCCTCGATGATTCTAGTCAACAACCCCGGTAGTTGGGAACAGGTGTATCCACCGCTAGAGCACGCAGAATGGCACGGCTGCACCCCGACAGACTTAGTATTTCCGTTTTTCTTGTTCATCGTTGGCTGCGCGATGTCTTTCTCGCTGCCTAAATATCTTCAAAATTATCCAAAAACCGGAATAGAAACGTCAAAAATTACACAAACAAAGGAAAAATCAGAATCTGCCACAAACCCTCTTCCTTCTTTCTTCTTCCTTCTCCCTTCTTCAAATATTTACTGGCGAATTGCGCGCCGCGCCGCGATTCTATTTATATTAGGATTGCTGCTAAATACATCTTCGATCGCCCTTGACGTACTTCTCAACAGCGCCCCAGTGGAAAACTTCGGTAAAATCCGCATCATGGGAGTATTGCAGCGCATCGGCTTAGCTTATTTCATCAGTGCGATCGCGATTCTCAACCTCTCTCCCCGCCATCAAAAACTGCTCGCTGTTGCCGTGCTTTTGGGCTATTGGGGCGCACTAACCGTATTTGCTGTAGGGGGGTACACTGCCGGCGAACTCACGCCAGAAGGAAATTTAGGAGGATATGTCGATCGGCTAATTCTCGGTAGCCAACACCTGTACAAAGGCCGCCCCTTCGATCCCGAAGGATTGTTGAGTACCTTACCCGCAGTTGTAACAGTCCTGATCGGCTACTTTACAGGAGAATGGCTGCGCGTGCAGCAAATCAAAACCCGCACCAGTATCAACTTAGCAATCTGCGGCCTCATTTGCGTAGTAATCGGCCACTTGTGGGGATTTTTCTTTCCGATCAACAAACAACTTTGGACAAGTTCTTATGTAGTTTTTACTGCTGGTTGGGCGTTGCTATTGCTAGCAGTTTGCTACGAAACAATTGAAGTGCGGGATTGGAAATGGGGGCGACCGTTTGAAATCATGGGATTGAATGCAATATTCCTGTTTGTTGCTTCCGGTATTGTCGCCAGAATTCTTCTAAAAACCCATATCGGTACTGGTGAAAATGCTCCAACAACTTACACTTGGATTTATGAAAACTGGTTTATGCCGTGGGCGGGGCCGCTGAATGGTTCCCTAGCATTTGCCGTGACTGCGGTCTTATTTTGGTGGTTAATTTTGTATGGAATGTACCGACGTGGTTGGGCGATAAAAATTTGAGTGGTTTGGTATGTAGTGGATATAACTCTTTTGTGGGTAGCGTTTGATCTACTTGAAAAGGCTTTGGGTATTGTCGGTGAATACCACGGCAAAACTCGGGCTGACTATATTGTTTCATTACTAAATTAACTACAAGAGCATACTAATTCGGTGACGATCGCTACCACTGCGTCTGGATCGATAGGTTTAGCAAGGTGACGTTGAAAGCCTGCTGCGATCGCCTGCTGTCGATCCATCTCCCCAGCATAGGCAGTGAGGGCGATCGCAGGAATTTGTCCGCATTGCTCAAGCGGCAGACTGCGAATCTGACGCATGAGCATATAGCCATCCATTTCTGGCATTCCAATATCACTCACAATGATGTCTGGAACCGCTTGAGAAAATGCTTGCAGTGCCTCGATTCCAGAGGCGACATTAGTGACGATCGCCCCCGCTTGTTCTAGAACAAACGCCACAAACTCGCGTGAGTCTACCTCATCATCCACAACTAAGATATGAATGCCGCTTAAATCTCCGGTGGAGTCGGATGGCGGCTCGATCGCTGGCAATTCATGAAAGCGAGGCGCAAGCGGAATGCGAACTGTAAACGTAGCTCCTTGTCCTTCACCAGGGCTATCAACCGCCACTGTTCCCCCGTGCAGTTCCACAATTTGCTGTACGATCGCCAGTCCTAACCCCAAGCCGCCAAATTTGCGAGTGATAGCTCCATCTTCTTGCCGGAAATGCTCGAAGACATAGGGCAGGAAGTCAGAGCGAATCCCTTTTCCAGTATCAGTAACTTGAATTTCAGCGTGGGTTTCATCCACAGCTAGAGTGACAGCCACTTGTCCCTGGTGAGGTGTGAATTTGACTGCGTTAGACAACAGATTCCAGATCACCTGCTGCAACCGTCCAGCATCGCCCATGACGATGCCAACACTGGGTAAAATCTTTGTATAAATTTGAATAGCTTTCGCTTCTGCGCCCAAGCGAACCGTTTCCAGGGCTTCTGAGATGACGTTACTCAGATCGACGGGCAACACCGTTAAAAGCAGTTTGCCGCGCAAAATCCGAGAGATGTCGAGTAGATCGTCAATCAGTTGCACCTGAAGTCGGGCGTTACGCTCGATCGTCTCTAATGCCGTTGTGGTTTTTGCTGCGTTTAGTCTTCCCTGCTGCAATAGTTTTGACCAACCCAGAATCGGATTGAGTGGCGATCGCAATTCATGGGACAGCACCGCCAAAAACTCATCTTTAATTTGGTTGGCGCGATCGGCAGCTTCTCGTGCAGCTTGTTCTTGCGCCAGCATTCGTTCCAGTTCAGTTTCAGCTTGCTTTTGCTTGGTGATATCGCGGGAAATTGCTAAAAGTTGCGTCACTTGTCCAGTGGTATTCCGCACGGGTGTGATAATGATGTCCCAACACTTCAGGGTGCCTTTGTAAGTGGGAAAATAGCCTTGCAACTGACCTGTATTGCCTGCTTTGGCAGCCGCGATCGCAACCTTGGCCTTTTCATATTCTTCGCCTTGCCAGAAGTCAACCCAGCAGGTGTTCAGAACGAGCGTTGGATCGTCAATTTCCAAAAGGCACAACCCGCCTGGATTGATATAGACGATTTCGCTATCGAGCGTTAAGACTTTAATGCAATCTTGGCTACTTTCCAGTATGCGTTGCTTTAGCTCTTCACTCTCTCGCAAGGCTGATTCGGCGCGGGCGCGTTCGACTGCCGCCCAAGTGCGCTCGGCTACTTCTTCCGCTAGAGAAACCTCCTCTGGTGTCCAAGCTCGCGGATCTGATGTGTGGACTGCCAGCCCAGCTACGAACTCGCCCTCCTTGACCAGGGGTATGCCGATGTGAGCACCAATCTGAATCGCGGCGTAGACCGATCGCTGATCTGGGGACAGGTTGGGATCGGCTGCCACATCGGACGCGGACACGGCGCAACCAGTGCCGAAGGCTGCGAGCAGCTTTGGCCCGAACGAATCAATCGGGTAGTTGCCAGCGAGTGGTTCGGCTCCGTTAACATAATCACGCTCAACGACGTAATCAGTGCCGCTAACCTCGAAGTACGCTACCCGGTTCGCGCTGAGATATTCGCCAAGTACGCGGCTGGCTGTAGCCTGAATCTCCACTGGATCGGCAAGCGGACGCAGCGCGTCAGCGAGAGAGACGCGGAAAGCATTAAATTCAGCGTTTCGCCGCAAAAGTTCTTCTGCCCGTTTGCGATCGCTAATATCTTTGAAGACAATCGCCACTTTTCGCGCTTGGGCTTCACCCGTGCGACAGGCATACACATCGAACCAACGGTTCAGTGCTTTAGCATAATTCTCAAACTGAAGCGGTTCGCCCGTTATCGCGATTCTGCCATAAATTTCAAACCAATGCTTCTCATGATCTGGGGCGAGTTCCAGCATCCGCTTGCCCACTGCCTGCACCAATCCTGATTGTTGTTCAAACGACGGATTGACTTCTAAAAAGCGGTAGTCAATCGGGCGATCGTCTTTATCAAACAGCATCTCGATGACGCAAAAGCCATCGCCCATCGACTCAAACAGCGTCCGGTAGCGTTCTTCGGATTGACGCAGGCTTGCGGCAGTTTGAATCTGCTGGGTAACATTGTTGAAATAGACCGTGATGCCGTTTGGAGCGGGGTAGGTGCGAACTTCGTACCAGCGATCGTGATCCGGGTAAAACGCGGTCAATGAGGCAGCCACGCGATCGCGCATTGCACTCCAGTAAGCCTGCGCCAACTCATTGCCACTCAGTCCTGGATATTCTTCCCACAAATTCTTGCCAACTAAATCGCCTGGAGTGCGATCGAGCAGTGCCTCGGCAGATCGATTGACATAGCTAAACATCCAGTGCTCATCCAGCGCAAAGAAGGCTTCAGCAATACTCTCCAGAATATTTCGAGTCTGTTCCTCGCTTTGGCGCAAAGCTTGTTCTGCCTGTCTGCGATCGGTGATGTCTCGCGTCGCGCCTGCCACTGCTTCTACTGCACCATCTGCGTTGAAAAGCGGTACAAAAATGTATTCATAGGCACGTGTGCCAATTGCGCTAGTGTAGGGCGTTTCATCCTTAATCGGCTGGCGGGTCTCGATGACGTGTTGAATTTGTTGCTGAAGTCGGGTCGCTAAATCGGTGGGATAATCTAGCTCAAAAAAGGTCTTTCCCAAAGCTTCATCTGCAGTTTTCTGCCAAAGATTGAGCAACGCCGGACTGACATACGTGAACCGTCCTGACAGATCGAAGGTGTAAATAAAATCGGGAATTGCAGCAACGATTGCATCGAACTTTCGCAGTTGCCGTTCGAGTTCGGTGCGACTCTCAAGCGAAACGGCTTCAGCATGAGCACGTTCAACGGCTGCCCAGGTCTGCTCTGCGGTTTCTTCAACTCGTTTGATCTCGTCTTCTGTCCACTGGCGAGGGTTTGCCTGATGCACCGCCAGCAACGCGACGAATCCCTCGTTCTTGATCAGCGGCACATCAATATGCGCGGCAATATCGATCGCTTGATAACTTGCCTTCTGGCTGGCTGTATATTGAGGGTAGTTTGCCACATCAGGAACGATCGCTGTTCGCCCCGCGAGATGATCGTCTGTCAGGTTGCGTCCGAAGTCTTCCAGATGATATAGCCCGCTCAGTTCCGCAACATTGTTCGCGTAGTTTTTATGAACGAGGACTTCCTTACCGTCGGGTAACACTTCAACATAAATGACGCGGCTTGCGCCTAGAGACTCGCCCAGAATGCGGGCTGCGATCGCCTGAATCTCATTAGCATCAGTCAGCGGGCGCAGTGCATTGGTGAGCTTGACTCGAAACGCATCGGCTTGGGCAGCTTGACGTAAGGCGGCTGTTTGGGTGCGCTGCTGCGGCAGATCGGATTCTAGCGGTGTCTTTTCTGGCGGGCTGGCTCGATCGAGTTCTGTCAACAGGATCTGCACAGCCGTTTTCAGGCTGTCTGACCAGGTTTCGACCGCCCCCAGCGGCGTTTGCAACCAGTCGTGCGATCGCATCAGCATCGCCATCTCGCTATCGCCTGCAAATAAATTTTGAGGAACAGCCTCATCTACCGCATCAATCACACACCCTACCTCGCTGAAAAATACTGAGCTAAAAGCTGTTTGCTGCCCTCTCGAATGACGATTGAAGAGGATTGACCCAGTTTTGCAACCAGCGTCCGAATTTGCCTTAATGCCAAAGGTGAGGGTTGAATCCGTCGATTCTCCCAACGATTAATCGTTACTCTTAGAAGATTTCATACAGTTTAAGCACATGGTATTTATCATACTCAATATCTGTCAAAAAGTGGACAGGCTGATCTCCCTTAACAATAGTCCGAACCGTTTTTAAGCAGCATAGATTAAATTGTGGAAAGTTAAAGCATGAGCGAAAGTGACGACGATCAGTTTTTTCATTCTAACAACTATAACGACTGAGATTTGTAAAGTCAACCTTGCCATCAACGAGCAAAATAGTTGAAAATAAAACCACTAAAAACTTTTTTTTTGGTTGACTACTCGCTGGTATTTGTTGTAATATTGATTCAATAATATTCATCAGCCAACAATCTGAAGAGCTTGTGTGTTTTTTGAGATCAACCTAAAAGAGTGCCTTTTTTTCTGTTTGTTTTTAGCTGCGATTCCACTCACTTTTTTCGCTTCTGTGCTGTACTGCGTTAGCGAAGTTTGCCGTAGGCATCGCATCCCTATCTAAAAACTGTCCGGAGTATTGCCTTAAGAAGGACTTCAACAGCCTACCAAGCTCTTCCCGACAACATTTAAGCCGACTGTCAAGACTGGCATAATCGCTAATGTTTACCAATTGCCTCATGTTTGTTTACACAGCATTGTTTATTTCTGTCCGACTACTTATCTCATTATTTCAGGTAGATTGCAATTAGTCTAAAGCAGAAAAAGCAGATCGAGCTTCCGATCGAGAAATTGCGACGGCCCAAATGCCTCAACCCATCCCAGCTTAAGGATTTTGCGCGTAAAAGCCGATCGCACGCCGGGAATCCCTAACTACAAATGAGCCCAAATCGCTAAAATAAAAAAAAGATATGTAATAGGCAGGCCCTGTCAATGATCCCAACAGTTATAGAACAATCCGGTCGCGGCGAACGCGCTTTTGACATTTACTCGCGACTCCTGCGCGATCGCATCGTCTTCTTGGGCCAACAGGTTGACTCTGACTTAGCTAACCTGATCGTTGCCCAATTGCTATTTTTAGATGCCGAAGACCCCGAGAAAGATATTTACCTCTATATCAACTCCCCAGGGGGTTCGGTAACAGCAGGTATGGGCATTTTTGACACGATGAACCACATCCGCCCCGACATTTGCACTATTTGTCTCGGTTTGGCCGCCAGCATGGGCGCTTTTCTGTTGAGTGCCGGCGCTAAAGGCAAGCGGATGAGTTTGCCTCACTCCCGGATTATGATCCACCAACCTCTAGGCGGAGCTCAAGGACAAGCAACCGATATTGAAATTCAGGCCAAAGAGATTTTGTACCACAAACGCCGCCTGAACGAACATCTTGCCAACCATACCGGTCAGCCGCTTTCCCGCATTGAAGAAGATACCGAACGGGATTTCTTCATGTCCGCTGAAGAAGCAAAGGACTACGGATTAGTCGATCAAGTGATCGATCGCCGTCCTTCCGCCAGCCGCCCGATCGCCGCTGTAGTCTAAATGAAAAGTTAAAAATCAAAAATGAGGAAATATTCTTCATTTTTGATTTTTAATTTTTAACAGTCATATCAAATCCGTTAGCATCGGAATAGTAAATTCGAGTTAACTGTTGACTGTTGACGGTTGACTGTTCACTGTCAACCGTCAACAGTCAACATCATTCCGGTGTAACCGGAAAGGATATCACACCTAGAAACTCTACATAATTACTAGGGCAAAGATTCGAGATATTGCAGGAAGTCGAGCAATTCTACTTGATTTAAGAAATGGCGCGCTTCTTTGCCATAACCTTGTTTGAGATAATCTTTTCCTTGGTTGGCAGTCCAGCCCAACCGCTTGATTTCCTCAGTAGTTCTGCTGTAGATTTCCAGATATTCTAGGAAATCTACCAACTGTTCGCTAGAAAGCTCTCTCTGCGACGACTTGCCGTAATTTTGTTCGAGACAGTCGCTTTCCTGTTTTTTCTTCCATTGCAGGCGTTTGAGGATGGCGTCTATTTCGGCGATCGTATCAGAATTATCCTCGATCGCATCGCTCGGAATTCCTACTGCGATCGGTTGCAATTCCCTGACCTCGGCGGCACCCTGTAGCAGTTCACTTGGGCTAGCAGTCGGCACCTCTAGTTCCGTGATCGGTTCGCCGTAGCTAGAAGAAAGCCAAGCGTCCGAGTCTAACTGCTTCGGTACAAATCCAGTAGCCTCCGTCAGATCGACCGTTGGAGGCAGCGGTTCCGGTACAGGTGCGATCGGCTCTTCATTTAATTTCGCTTCACTCTTGACAAAATTACTTTGATGTGTTTCCGGCAATTTGTCAGCAACAGGCATTTCTAGAACCGGAAGAGGAACACTTGTCGGCCCAACAGGAACCGGAACAGCAGGAGGAGGGGGAGGGGGAACAGCAGCAACCGGGGAAACGGCAGGAGGGGGGGGAACAGCAGCAACCGAAGCAACCGGAGCAACCGGAGCAACCGGAGCCGGATCAACAGTCGCGATCGCACGATCGGGCGCAGCAGATCCAAGGACAGCGATCGCTCGCAACCGGGCGCGGTCTTCAGCATCCTCAACAGACTCAGCAGCCGACATAGCAGTAGCCAGAGTTTTGCCGTCAACCTGAACCAGACAGCGAACAACAAACTTACCGTGATGAACAGTCAGCAACTCACAGATTAACTGTCCAGCGGGATAAAGGGCGCGAAATTCAGCAAACATAATTTTTTGACCCCGAAACCAGAAGGGGCTTATGACTTAAGTGTAGTACAGCGAGAGAGAAAACAATTTTCTGAAAGCACCTATTCAACATACAATAAATTAAAGGTGAGTCATCCGCGCAACCTTTCACGCCACTAAACCCCATCCCACATCCGGCAGTTTAAGCTAACAAGCACCGGGCGTCATTTCTACCTATAGGAGATGACACAGCAACTAAGCAAAAGTAGTAAAAGTCTCCGGTTTGCGTACCTGCACTTTCTACAGCACAGATTGCTCCCGGCCCGCTCGTTGCACCTCCGTCCGCAAGGACAGATCGCGTGCAAAAAACAGGGGCATCGCAGCAGCGAGCTACTAGCAATTTTGCCTTGATCCGGTAAGTTCTTTGCTAAAGCAAGAGGCACTTCAAAAGGCAGAAGGAACAAGGCAGAAGGAACAAGGCAGAAGGCAGAAATGCACATTTTCTCCCTCTCCATCCCTCCATCGGCTCATCCTCGACTCAAGCCGTCGCTTTCAGTATCGAGCCATCTTTTAAGAACCGACAGGGGCTTTCTAATTTGCGAAGTGCTCGGCGCTGCTGACCTAAAAGCAAACAAACCAACGCTAAAAAATTGTATTGGGGAATAGCGTGCGGGACATTTGTCTGCACCGTCAGCAGTCAGTTCAAGACAGACAGCAGACAATTAGCACGAAGCCGGTGTCGGGAGAGAATCTCAAAAAAAACTCGCGCTGAAACAAGGTGGCTGTGCTCGCGTCTCCACCTATCAACCCGCGCATTTGTTGGGAAGCAGGCACTGCGAGGGCCCGAGGGGGTGCGGCTGATTTCGCCAAAATTAGACTAATTGCTGGAAACAAGAGGATCGATCGCTACATGGAATTTTCTATCGCTGCACTGCTGGCAAATTTTACAGAAGACAAATTAGTGGCCCCTAAAGCATTGGAGAAAAAACTCGACTGCAACGACGCCACCAGTCAACTCAAACTTCAAATCGCATTAGAAGCTCTAGAGAAAATTGGCATATTAGTCAAAGACAAAGGCCGCTATCGCCGAGTAGCTGAAGACGACGTAGTAGAAGCAAAACTGCGCTGTTCGAGCAAAGGATTTTGCTTTGCAATTCAAGACGCCGAAGGCTCAGAAGACGTTTACGTGCGGGAAAGTCACCTCTCGACAGCTTGGAATGGCGATCGAGTTTTAGTCAAAATTATCAAAGAAGGTAGCCGCCGTCGATCGCCCGAAGGCGAAGTCATGCTCATCCTCGAACGCGCCAACCCCTCGGTACTCGCGCGAGTCAAGCAAACCGCCACCCCCACCGGCCGCGTCAGCTACAGAGCAATCCCCCTGGACGATCGCCTGTTGTTTGAACTAGACTTGCTCGCAAATGGCACAAATCTCCAAGAGGCGATCGACCACCTAGTACACGTCGAAGTCAAACGCTACCCCCTCGGCACCCACCGCCCAGTCGGCAAAGTAGTACAGGTACTCGGTTCCGACGCCGAAGCCGCCGACGACCTCGACATCGTATGCTGCAAACACGACTTGCCGCGATCGTTCCCCGCCGCCGTCATCAAAGCAGCCGAAAATTTGCCCAGCAAAGTCAAAAAAACCGACATCAAAAAACGCCTAGATTTGCGTAACATTCTGACTGTTAGCTTCAGCAAAAACGAACCGGGAACAAGGAACAGCGAAAACCATGCCCCCCAAGCCCCGGAGGAAAATCTCTCCGAAGGAGGAGGCGAAAACGAGTTTGATCCGACAGCATTCCTCTCCGATCCGCCAGTGGAACGCGCTTTGTCGATCGAAACCCTGAAGCCCGGCCGCTGGCAAGTAGGAATCCACATCAGCGACGCCGCCGAGTACGTGCAGCCAGAAACCCCGATCGACCGCGAAGCCCGCAAGCGAGGCACCGCCGCCCATCTGGGAGAAAAAATCATCGCTGTACTGCCAGAACTTCTCAACGAGCGCTGCTCCCTGCTGCCAGACAGCGAACGGCTGGCCTTCAGTATACTGCTGACCCTCGACCAATCAGGAGAACTCCTAGAATACGAGATTCAAACCAGCGTCATTCAAATTGACTACCACCTCACCTACGAGCAAGCTCAAGCAATTCTCGAACCAGGCGATGCCGAAGAGCACCCTTTATCCTCCGCCCTCCGTCCTTTCCTAGATCAACTCGGTGCCGCCTCACAGGCTGCCAGACAGACAAGGCTCAAGCGAGGAGCTTTTGAACTAAATTTGCCCGATGCTAACTCTCACTTCGACGACGAAGGCGAATTAGGAGCTTTTGCAACAGCTCCCCCCGCTCAGTCGGCTGTCTCCGAGTTAGTCGTACTTGCCAACCAAGCTGTCGCCGCCCACCTGCAAGCCTTGGGAGTCCCAGCAATCTACCGCGTCCAGCCGATGCCAGACCCGGCAGACATTCAAGAGTTCATCAAACTCTCCAACAACCTCGGAGGCGAACTGTATCTCGAAAGCGAAGAAGAAGTTTTGCCCTTGGACTTTCAGCGATTTACCCAGCAGTTTGCCGGCCTTAAGTCCGAAAGAGTTCTCACCTACCTGCTGGAAGACACCATGAAGCCCGCTGTTTACAGCACCACTCCCAAGCCACACTTCGGTTTGGGGCTGTCAGAGGGTTACACGCGCTGCACTTCGCCGCTTTCCCGCTACGCCGATTTGCTGGTACTGCGGGTGTTGCAAGCGGTGTTCGAGCAAGGCCGCAGCAGCCGCACAACACGGGCTAAGGAAAAAGTTGACTTGCACCATTCCTCCTGTCACGGTCAAATTACTTGGAATGTTCTCCCGCCAGATTTGCACCACGAATTTGAGACGGAGTTCGCATCGGTAGTAGTACACCTAACCGAACGCGAAAGAGTTGCTGAAGACGCTGAAAGCGATTTGCAGGGATTGAAGAAAACGGGATTGATGAAAGAGCGCACCGGTCAAACTTTCCAGGGTTTGATTACAGGCGTGCAGTCTTACGGTTTCTTTGTGGAAATTGAGGTGCGGCCGCCGGAGAGCGACATCTTGCGTGTTGAGGGATTGGTGCACGTTTCTTCGCTAAAAGATGACTGGTACGAGTATCGCTCGCGCCAGCAAACTCTGGTAGGCCGCAAAAACCGCAATCAGTACCGTTTGGGCGATCGGGTAGAAGTTCAAGTCAAGAGTGTTGACTACTACCGCCAGCAAATTGATTTAGTTGCAGTTGGTGGTGGCAGCCAAGCTTTTGATGATGATGAATAATCAGTGGACAGTTGACAGTTGACAGTTAACTTTTCTAAATACTTAGTTGTCATTGTCTGGCAACTAAGTATTAAAAAGTGGGCGGCAAACTATACTCAGCAATCATCAATAAATAATTAATGACTAATCTCCAATCCGATAGCATCGTCGGGCGTCAAATCCATTCAAAAATCAACACTCACGGACGGTGCAACCGGAATTTATATAATTTATCTGCGTTAATCTGTGTTAATCTGCCTGTATCTACGGTAAAAAAAAGAGAATGTATTAACCGCCGATGAGAAGGGATTGACGCCGATTAACGCAGAGGTAGAGAAGAGATATATGAATAATTTCGATGCTAACAGATTTGATATAACAACTAATTACTAACAACCGTCAACCGTCAACTAACAAATAACTAATGACGAATAACTACCCCCTCATTGTAGGAGTTACTGGAGCATCGGGACTGATTTATGCGGTGCGAACATTGAAATATTTGTTGGAAGCCGATCGAGCTATTGAACTGGTCGCTTCCAAGTCTACTTACATGGTTTGGCAAAGCGAACAGAACACCCGAATGCCCGCCGAACCGACGCTTCAAGAGGAATTCTGGCGGGAACAAGCAGGAGTAGCCACAATGGGTAAACTTCGATGTCATCCCTGGCAAGATGTCGGTGCTAATATTGCTAGTGGCTCGTTTCGCACCCAAGGGATGATCATTATTCCCTGTAGCATGAGTACGCTGGGCAAATTAGCCGCTGGCTTGAGTTCGGATTTGCTCGAAAGAGCGGCCGACGTTCAGCTCAAGGAAGGGAGAAAATTGGTACTTGTGCCTCGCGAAACGCCTTTTAGCTTGATTCACCTGCGGAATTTGACTACCTTGGCGGAAGCTGGAGCTAGAATTGTACCAGCGATTCCTGCTTGGTATCACAATCCGCAAACTATTGAAGATTTGGTAGACTTTGTGGTGGCTCGCGCTTTAGACCAGTTGGGGATTGATTGCGTTCCTCTCAAACGCTGGAAGGAAGAGGAGTAATAATTAGTCATTAGTCATTAGTTATTAGTTATTAGTGATTTACAAATTACAAATTAAATTTTGATATGCGTCCTGTTTTTTTGCTAGTGATTGTGGTAGGGCTAACTATTTTTGCCCTGCAAAATGTGGAGCCAGCATTATCGCTGGTGTTTTTGGGAGTTCGATCGCCTGCTTTGCCCTTATCTATCTGGATTTTGCTGACCATGGCGGTGGGAGCTCTCACATCTTTATTGATTTCTGGTTTGCTGGCTTTTTCAAATTACCTATCTCTAACGGCAGACCGCACCGGCAGATCCAGTCGCAGCCGTCCCGATACTTTCCCAGAGGACAGGAGAACGCCTTACACGCCGCCTCCCCCTCCTAGAAAGCTGGAAATTGACCCGGATCAGAATAGGGAAAATAGCCAAACTCAGGCTGCTGGTTCCTACCGAACTGAGTACGGCACGTCGGCGGGTTACAGTGCCCGGACTTTCCAGCAAGAAACTCCGAACCCGGATGGGGTGCAGGATTACGCTCAACCGGGGGCTTATGCAGCAGACGATGAGGACGATTGGGTCTCAGATAGCTCAAAATCAGGCTCTCAAGGGGTTGATGACGATTGGGGGGACGATCGCGATTTTCCCGATCAACCGCAGGTAAATGACGTTGCAGCGGCCAATGCACGGGCTTACGAAGCTCAGCAGGAACCGAAAAGCAAATCTTGGGCTGGCTCAGTATACTCTTACGGCTATCGAGATCCGAGCCAGTCTGGGGTGGGGCAAACTGAGGCTGTATACGATGCGGAGTATCGAGTGATCGTTCCTCCGGGAGGGGATATTCCTAAACCCGCTGATGAAGCACCAATAAATCCTCTTGCAGAAGCAGAGGATGATTGGGGATTGGATGAGGGTGATGAGTTTGAGGACGACGATGGCCCCAGTGGCGGATCGATTAACCTGAAAAAATAGAAAAATATCGGAGGATTTGGCAGTGGATGGGTTGAGGGGAGTAAATATCTATCTCGTCGGGATGATGGGTGCGGGAAAAACAACGGTAGGGCGGATTTTGGCAAGAAAATTAAAATACCGTTTTTTTGATACTGATGAACTAATTGTTCGAGTTGCTAATCAGTCAATTGCTGAGATTTTCGAGCGAGAAGGGGAAGAGGCATTTCGGGAACTAGAAACTAAAGTGCTCGGCGAATTGTCTGCGTATCAAAATTCGGTCGTGGCTACGGGCGGTGGCATTGTGGCCCGATCGATGAATTGGGGTTACTTGCACTACGGTGTAGTGGTTTGGCTGGATGTGCCTGTAGATCAACTGTACGATCGACTTCGTTCGGACACCGCTCGACCCCTACTGCAGGAGGGCGAGATCAAATCTAAGCTGCAAAGCCTTTTTAAAGAGCGAGAGCGTTTCTACACTCAAGCAGATGTCCGAGTCTATGCTGGTGTGGGCGAAAGGCCTGAAGCAGTGGCGACTAGGGCGATCGAGGAAATCCAAAAAGTTATCAAATCAGAAACCGGGCCTGAGCTCAATTGATACATTCAGAAACCGGGTTTGTGGGAAAATAACAGGTTTTTGAAGACTTTTGATATTAGTTCGCAAAAAGAATGCAACCCTACGCAACCTCGAAACCACAAGCTTCATCCGTCATTCCCAAATCTAAAATCTAAAATCTAAAATGGTATGACTTCGGTAAAAATACTGGTTTTTGTCTGAGTGTGTCCGTTTAACCACCCAATATTTTGCAATCCACCGGGTTTGAGTGGAGGTGATGCGTAACTTTTATAAGTATGAGGATGTGGCGATGTGGAGATTTTATACAAGAACTAATGGCAGACTCGTCTGATGCGTTAAAGTCGGCTATTGAGTTCTCCCTAAAAATAAAAGGGCCCCACCGCTGAAGGGCTGTAGGGCGCAAGGACAGTTAAACGCTAACTTGATTGTCGGGAAATTTAGCCTTGATGCTACCTTCCTATGTGACGATTTTACGATCGTCCATTCACTCATCAACTCTCCCGTATCAAAAAATGTAACCCAGCACCGATCGAATTCAACCTGTCCTATTCTAAAAACAATACCTCATGCATTCTGACGAGCAGCTCCCTAAAGCTGCTTTTTTATTGCGATCGAGTTTTTGGCTGCCAGAGTTGCGGCTTTTTGGGAATAAAATTTTGAGCAACAGTCGCTACACCTCAAAACTGCCATAGCGGTTTTCAGTTCCACTCCAGGTTCGTCGGTAATTGGTAATTGGGGCTTGCTGAAAAAGTAAGAAAACAGCATTTAGAAAGATGAATGAACTCGCGAATCCCTTGATAATATAAGCTTTGTTTACGATATTTTGTCCCAAGCATAATCTTTATTAATCATCACAGGTGGAAAACAGGAAAAAAAGTGTATATTCTGAAATAGACATAAAAAAAGCCAAAAAGCCTGCCGTAG
>NZ_JAUBSA010000020.1:0-84241 GCF_036702115.1 Microcoleus sp. LAD1_D5
ACGCTAATGACCCCTTCGCTATGGCCGGCAAGGGTGGCAATCGGTTTTTGGCTTTGCAAATTCCACAGTTTGATGGTGCCGTCATAGCTGGCGGAAGCCAAAGTCTTGCCATCTGGACTAAATGCGACGCTAATGACCCAATCGCTATGGCCGGGAAGGGTGGCAATCGGTTTTTGGCTTTGCAAGTTCCACACTTTGATGGTCTTGTCACGGCTGGCGGAAGCCAAAGTCTTGCCATCTGGACTAAATGCGACGCTAAAGACCGAATTGCTATGGCCTTCTAAACGGTGTTCGTTCACTCCATAAACTGCTTGTCGCAAAGCAGTCAAAACTTGCATTGAAGGTTGAGCTTTTGTGCGTTTAATTGGTATGGCTGCTCCTAAACTTGCTATAAGTGCATCGAACTTTTGATTTTTATTAAAAAGTTCGATTGAATACTGACTGAGAGCATCACTTTGACCTAACTGAACTCTTTGTACTTGCCACCACTGCCAATTAGCAAAAATAGCCAAACTAGAAACAACGATAAAAGCACCAGACACTCCAAAAGTAGTTAATTGCCGCCTACGTTTTTGCATCCGAACGCTAACCTGAATAAAATCTCGTTCTTCCTGCGTCATTTCACCGGCGCGTTTACGCAACCACTCTGCTGCCACATTTAACGGTACACCTCGCAACAACGCCCCAGAGTCATGATTGTTATTTTTCCACTCCCGCAGGGCCACTTTCAGCCGTTCTTGCCAAGTCCGAAAATCACGGTTGGCATTGATCCACTCACGCAGTGTTCCCCATTCCCGAATCAGTGCTTCATGCACCACTTCTACCGTATCTTGCGGTTCTTGCCGGCCTGTGACTACCAAACGCGCTCGATATCCCGCTAAATAACTAACCAAATTCCAGTTATCTTCCCCCACTTCCGCACGAGTAGCAATGCGCCTGGTATCCTCCGTTCCTTCCCCCGGACGCACTAATTGCACAAATATTCGCTGTGCCTGCTTTTTCTCTGTTTCGCTTAGTTTTTGATAAATTTGCTCGGCATGATTAGCAATTGCTTTTTTTACCCCACCAATTTCTTCATAAGCTTGGTGAGTTAACTCTCGGTTGATTTGCTTTTCCCACAAACGAGTCAGGGCAAATTCTAATAAAGGTAAGTTCCCCGGTTCTTCCCCCACATCATCAAGAATGCGTTGAGTTAATTGAGCCTCTAACTGTACTGCCAATTTTTGAGCCGGCAATTCAATGGCTTGTTGTAATTCCTCCCGTTTCATGGAACTAAGCAATTGTGGTGTAAATTCCTGCAAAGCATCCCGAAACGGACGATAGGAAAGCACATAACCGTAAAAGTCAGCACGTAACGTCAAAACTAATGTAATATTTTGTTGAGTAATCGCCGTTAGCAACTCATTAACAAAACGTTCCTGTTCTTCCTTCACCTGACAAAGGGTGTACAGTTCCTCAAATTGGTCGGCAACTAACAACAACCTTTTACCTGGGTTACGATCTAAAATGCGAGATACAACTTGCTGTAAAGTGATTCTCCCATTTTGTAAATCGCCGGCTAATCCTACCGCTTCCCGCAATTTTTGAGTTTCACCCGCTTCTGGTTCTAATTGCCGCACTAAGGCAGAAGCCAAAGGCAAAAACGGTTCTTTTCCGGGACGAAATGATTCAATTAACCAATGTCCTTCTTTTCGCAATTTGGGAATTAACCCCGCATACACCACAGAAGATTTACCACTTCCACTTGGCCCAACGACAGCTACTAAGGGTTGTGTCTGAGTGACTTCTACTAACTTATTTACAAAATTTTCTTGTCCAAAAAAGAAATTTGCATCTTCTTCACTAAATGCAGACAATCCTTGGTAAGGGTTAGGCGGGATAACATCTTCAAAATTAATTAAAATCTCATCAAGCCCAGCATCAGTTAACTTTTTTCTTTTAAAAAAAACCGGAGTTTCATGCTCTAGGAAACTCCTCATCTGCGAACGAGCTAAATCATAGGCTTCTTCAACTTCACATCCTGCAAAAATCCCATCATAAAAGGCCAGCGCAAAGGCAACTGCTGCTCTATCTCCCACGGCTCTATTCATGCCAACTACATACTTAACGTATTGGCTAATTGCATCAGCTTGTACTTCCGAATAACAAGCATTGAGGATTACGCACTCTACCCCTTTTTTGGCAAATATTTTAAACATACTAGCGAGGGCATTTGTCGGCACCAGCGCCATTTTTCCAGTATCATCTTCTAGAACAATTCCATCTTCTCCCGCACCATGCCCGCAAAAGTGAACAATGTGCGGTTGATAATCTAAGATAGCCCGGTAAAAGTCACGGGAACGCACCGCCCATTTTTGTTCTAATTTATACTGTTCTCGTTTGTTTGCCCTTCGCAATCCTTCGTCAATCTCCCGGATTTCTTGATCCAACCGCAAGTGAGCAGTGTTTTTGGGATTAGCTGCCAGAATCAGAATTGTTTGGACGCGGGCGGTATTACTCATAAGACAAACGAATGATAGGATTATTTTTTAATAGCCTATACGGTTATCCCGAGTTTTAGGTGATCATAAAAACAAAGCTTCCCGTGATACAGGCCGGAAAGCCTGCGTGAGCGAGACGCTCACACTACCGTTTCCACCACAAATCTAGAATAGCCCTTCATCCAAATTAAATGTATACTTGTATTGATTTTTTACATACCAGAGAAACTTTTCATTGCGGGGTGAAAAGAACTTGCTGCCCGCAACTCCCGCGCCGTAGTTCCAGACAACTTCTTGAATCAGATAAAAAGGCACTTTGTTCCAAAGCAGATAGGAAATCGGAATTGCTTTTGCCCGATCGCGAATTGACAAATAACCTAAATTCAGCCAAAACGCTCCTCGATCGTTACTCGGTAAACCTCCGCTATCCACTGCTCGCACCAGTTTAAATACTCATCTAACACCAAGGATTTTTCGTACTCTTTGCCAATGTTATAAGGCGGGCTGGTAACGGTTAAATCTACAAATTGATCGGGCAGCAACTTCATTGCCTCCAAACAATCCAGGTTATAAATTAGGCAATTAGGAGCTTGGAAGTACGGTTTACCTAAAATATTCGCGATCTCAGTCAAGCTCATGAAATATTGGGGAGAAATTTTGTTGACAAGATGCAATAATTATAGTAAGTGAGTTGAGAAAGAGTGTCAAACTCATCTGGACTGGGAATCGCCCTGTCGGAAACAAAAGGTTACAATCACAAATACATTCTATTTCCATAACATTACTGTTTATAGCTTGAACTCCTCAGTGACAAATAACAACACCTCAACTCAATCCTTTCAATTTGACTCGATCGACAGCGCCCTCGCAGACCTCAAAGCAGGTCGCATGGTGGTAGTAGTCGATGACGAAAATCGCGAAAACGAAGGCGATGTGATTTGTGCCGCCCAATTCGCCACCCCCGACAACATCAATTTTATGGCCGTGAACGCGCGGGGTTTGATTTGTCTGGCATTGAGTGGCGAAAGGCTCGATCGCCTGGAATTGCCCCTGATGGTCAGCAAAAACACTGACAACAACCAAACTGCCTTCACTGTCAGCATCGATGCAGTCAACGGCGTCAGTACCGGTATCTCGGCCGAAGACCGCGCCCGCACCATCCAAGTAGCCATCCACCCGGACACCAAACCTCAAGACTTGCGCCGTCCCGGTCATATTTTCCCCCTGCGGGCGATCGACGGTGGCGTCCTCAAACGCGCCGGTCACACCGAGGCCTCGGTTGACCTCGCCAGACTCGCCGGCCTGTATCCCAGCGGCGTGATCTGCGAAATTCAAAACCCCGACGGTTCGATGGCGAGGTTGCCGGAATTAATCGAGTACGCCAAAACCCACAACCTTAAAATAATCAGTATTGCTGACTTAATTAGCTACCGACTCAAGCACGATCGATTCGTCCGCCGCGAAACCGTCGCCCAATTGCCCACTCAATTCGGCGAGTTTATGATTTACGCCTACCGGGACACCCAAGACAATTCAGAACACGTTGCTATTGTCAAGGGCGACCCGGCAGAATTTAAAGACAAACCCGTGATGGTGCGGGTGCATTCCGAATGCCTGACCGGCGATGCTTTGGGTTCCCTGCGCTGCGACTGCCGGATGCAACTGCAAGCGGCACTGAAAATGATCGATAATGTCGGTTCTGGCGTCATAGTTTACTTGCGCCAAGAAGGTCGGGGCATTGGATTGGTAAATAAACTAAAAGCTTACTCGCTGCAAGATATGGGATTCGATACCGTAGAAGCCAACGAGCGGTTGGGATTTCCCGCCGACTTGCGGAACTACGGCGTCGGAGCGCAAATGCTCAACGATTTGGGAGTTAAAAAAATTCGGTTGATTACCAACAACCCCCGCAAAATTGCAGGTTTGAAAGGTTATGGAATTGAAGTAGCCGATCGCGTCCCCTTACTGATTGAAGCCACAGATTACAACTCGATCTATCTGGCAACAAAAGCCGAAAAACTCGGTCATATGCTGCTGCAAACTTATTTAGTAACCGTGGCGATGCAGTGGAACGAAACGAAGGAAGAAGCCAGAAGCCAGAAAGCAGAAGGAAAAGAGGAAGATTCTGCAATCCAAAATCGCTACCAACACCTGGAGAAACTGCGGCATTTGGCGGCTAGCCAGCACTTGCTGCTGCAAGAAGAAGCGCGGCCGGTGGGAATAGCCCTTTTCGGAGAAGGCTCCCTCATCGTTCACCTTGGCTTCGATCAAGTCGGACTCTGTGCCCCCGACTGGTACTCTGAGGTAAACCATCCTTACGTCAAGGCGATCCGCCACATTCTGGGCGACCTCAGCACCGAGCCGAATTTGCAAACATTAGAATTGATGGTTTCCTCCGGTGCAGATCCGCTCAAAACCCTGCAAGTCCAGCTCGATCGCGAGACATTCCCTTTGTCGGAATTAGTCGGAATTTGCGATCGGCTCGAACCTCAAAAAATCTACAGTTTTGCCCCTATTCCCTGAAGGCAGAATGTAGAAGCCTTCCCCCCTATCCCAGCAGGGGGGAAGGCCGGGGCCCAGAAAAACAGTGAATTTCAGAACAATACTTGTTGATACCAACATCTTCCTTTCGTCAGAAAGCAGCAGCCAAGAAAAACAGTGAATAACAATGTTGATTGCAGTCTAACCAGTCGAGGCAGCGAACACTTGAGAGAGTATCGTAGATGCACATTTATCTTCTTAACAAGTATTAATACTCATTAAATCATTCAAGAGGAATTTTACTTAATGTTAATTTTCTTAGATATTGATGGTGTACTTATTCCTGACAGAAGAAATGAAAGAGATAGCTCCCTAGCAGATATAATGAAATTTAATTCAGCTTGCCTCAATCACTTTGAAAATGTCCTTCGTTCCTATCTATCATGCGCGAGTAGTAATTTCATCCTCTTGGCGTGAAATATTTCCCTTCGAGGTAATCCCTCCATTGTTTTCACCAGATATCGCTAGCCGTATTATCGGATTCACCCCTTTCCTCAATCCCAAAAATATTCACCAACACAAATATCTACGACACCAGGAAGTTCTTGAGTATCTTCGACAAAATCAAGCAGAAAATTCACCGTGGGTAGCCATTGACGATATTCCCGAACACTATCCGCCAGATTCGCCAGTTGTGGCTATTGATGATTACAATGGTTTTGACCAGAACTCAGCAAAGGTACTTTCAGAATATCTAACTTGATTTCAAATGTTAGGAAAAAAGTATCGGAATAGAGAGGGCGAATTGATATGGAAATGAACGCTGGTGACTTACTGCAGCGGCTCGACCTCAGGGGACAAGCGCTTAAAGGCGCCAACCTCGGAGGTGCGGAACTCCGGGGAGCCAACCTCAGAGGCACAGACCTCCGAGAAACCAACCTCAGCAACGCTCTTCTCAGGTATGCAGACCTGATAGACGCCGACCTCACCGGCGCCAATCTCAGCGGGGCGGATTTAGCTGAATCATTTCTCAATTTAGCTAACCTCACTAGAGCCGATTTGACCAGTGCTGTCCTCCGAGAAGCTACTCTCGTAGGAGCCGAACTCGTGGGCGCCAACCTCAAAGGCGCAAGTTTGATCAAGGCTAATTTAGTTGGAGCAAATCTCCACGAAGCCAACTTAACCAGAGCCAACCTCAGCGGAGCCGATTTCCGCGGTTCTCAGTTGAGCAGCGCCATTTTAGACAAGGCCGTATACAACAACCGGACTATCTTTCCCGAG
The DNA here is from genome assembly GCF_036702115.1 of Microcoleus sp. LAD1_D5. Lineage (NCBI taxonomy): Bacteria > Bacillati > Cyanobacteriota > Cyanophyceae > Oscillatoriales > Microcoleaceae > Microcoleus > Microcoleus sp. LAD1_D5. The sequence continues at coordinate 6,243 of NZ_JAUBSA010000020.1, forward strand.
GATATTGACCCGGGTGCAATGGGAGCATTTTTGCTAGCTCCCAATGCTTCGCTCGTCGGCTTAAATCTGGCTATGGTAGATTTGACCGAAGCCGATTTAAAAGGAGCCGATTTGCGGCGGACAAATTTATACAAAGCTATTTTATTTGGCGCCAAACTCGATCGGGCAAACTTAGCAGGAGCCAACCTCAGCGGAGCGGACTTGAGGGAAGCCAGTTTGAACGCCACGATTTTAGAAAAATCTGTTTATAGCAACAAGACTTTGTTTTCAGCAGGTATCGACCCCAGTCTGGGCGGAGCTTATTTGATTGCTCCCAATGTATCGCTGCAAGGGGTAAACTTAACCGGAGCCGACTTAAACGGGTCAGATTTAAGTGGAGCTAATTTGAGCGGTTCTAAATTAAGTTCGGTCAATCTCAAAAATGTAGACCTCAGCAGAGCTAGCTTAAAAAAAGCTGACCTCAAAGGTGCAAACTTGGAGGGAACAGATTTGAGAGGAGCCGATTTAAGCGGCGCAATTTTAAACGAAGTAAACTTGAGTTCGGCTGACCTCCGGGGTGTAGACTTAACAAGGGCAGACCTCAGTGGCGCTAATTTAAGCGATGCCGATTTGAGGGAGACAGATTTCACCGGAGCTACTTTGCTGTTCGCTAACTTGAGCGGGGCAGACTTAAGAGGTGTAGACTTGACAAAAGCTGACCTCAGCGGCGCGAAGTTAAACGAAGCTGACCTTAGAAAAGCAGATTTGATGAGAGTAAATTTGGAGGGAGCAGATTTAACTGAGGTAGACTTGAGCGATGCTAATTTATTCCGGGTTAATCTCAGAGGTGCTAACCTCAAAGGTGCTAACCTCAAAGGCGCAAGTTTAAAAGGGATATTTTTGACCGACGCTTATTTGAGCGAAACGGATTTGACCGATATAGAGCTGAGCCCGAGTTTTTTTGAAGAGTCAGTTGAATCGGAATGGTAATTCGTTGACTGTTAACAATCGAAAATCACCAATCAAAAGTCGCCCAGCGACAATTGCTCGATTATTAACAATCGAAAATCACAAATCACAAATCACAAATGGATCGACCGTTAGGCTCTGTTATTCAAGGTTCCCTCAGCAAGGGATTAGAAGTGCGACTGCACGCCGATGTTTCGGTGGAAGATATGAGGGTGGGGAAATTTCTAGTAGTGCGAGGGGTGCGATCGCACTTTTTCTGTATGCTCACCGACGTGTCTCTCGGAACTTCTAGCGCTCGCATTTTATCGAATCCTCCCAATCCCAACGACGATTTTCTTCTAGCAGTGCTAGCCGGTAGCAGCACCTACGGCACGATAGAACTCTCGCCGATGTTGATGTTGAGTGCAGAACGAGAAAAACAGCAGGCAATTTTTGACCCCCTAGGCGGCCCAGTCCGCGAGAACAAGTTGGCGTTAGGAAATTTGGCTTCTTTTGAGTCACAAACGGGTGCGGATATTGAGTTGCTGCCGGTCAAAACTATTCCCAGCCACTTTTCCCAGGTGTTTGATGCCAAAGAAACCGATTTTCGGGCAGTTTTTGGCTGGGAAGATGACCCGTACCGCCGCAATTTTGCGATCGGCAAACCGATTGACATGGACGTTGCTGTGTGCTTGGATTTAGACAGGTTTGTGGAACGCAGCAACGGAGTTTTTGGCAAGTCGGGAACGGGAAAATCTTTTCTGACTCGCTTGCTTCTATCGGGAATTATTCGCAAGCAAGCTGCTGTTAATTTAATTTTCGATATGCACTCGGAGTACGGGTGGGAAGCTGTTTCGGAAGGGAAACAGTTCAGCACTGTTAAAGGTTTGCGGCAGTTGTTTCCCGATAAAATTCAGATTTATACCCTCGATCCAGAATCGACCAAACGCCGGGGAGTCCGCGACGCTCAAGAGTTGTTTTTGAGTTTCGATCAAATTGAAGTGGAAGACATCGCCCTAGTGCAGCGCGAGTTGAATTTGTCGGAAGCTAGTATCGAAAATGCGATTATTTTGCGAAATGAGTTGGGAAGTGGTTGGATCAACAAGTTGCTGGAAATGACCAACGAAGATATCCAAATGTTTTGCGAAGAAAAGCGGGGAAATAAGTCTTCGATTATGGCTTTGCAGCGCAAATTAGAGCGACTGAATGATTTGAAATACATTCGGAAACGCTGTCCGAAAAATTATGTAACTGAAGTTTTGCAGTGTTTAGATGGTGGAAAAAATGTAGTAATTGAGTTCGGTTCGCACTCGGATTTGCTGTCCTATATGTTGGCGGCAAACGTGATTACTCGCCGCATTCACCAAGCTTACGTGCGGAAAGCAGAGAAGTTTTTGCAGAGTAAAAATCCGTGCGATCGCCCGCAGCCGTTGGTGATTACCATAGAGGAAGCTCACCGCTTTCTCGATCCGGCGATCGTCCGATCGACTATTTTCGGTACAATTGCCAGAGAAATGCGAAAATACTTTGTCACCCTGCTGATTGTAGACCAGCGCCCCTCCGGCATCGATGCTGAAGTCATGTCGCAAGTAGGCACCCGGATCACAGCTTTGCTAAACGATGATAAAGACATCGATGCTATTTTTACCGGCGTTTCGGGAGGGCAGAGTTTGCGTTCAGTTTTGGCAAAACTCGACTCCAAACAGCAAGCATTAGTTTTGGGGCACGCCGTACCGATGCCCGTAGTCGTGCAAACTCGCCCCTATGACGAGCAATTCTACAGAGAAATTGGGGATATTGACTGGCAAGAAATGCCGGATGAACAAGTATTTGCCGAGGCAGAATCTGCTAAAATGGATTTGGGGTTTTAACAACAGATTAAACCCTTATAAAATCCCTTTTTATCAGCGTTCATCTGCGTGCATCTGCCGTCAAATAATCTAATTCCTATGTTTTAATAATTAATTCAACGCGGCGGTTTTTCTCTCTCCCCACCGGGTTGTCTGAGCCGTCTAAATTATTATTAGGAGAAATCGGTTTAGTTTTGCCGTACCCTTTGGTTTGCATTCGGGTATTCTGCACCTTGAAAACGTTGATAAAATAATATTTTACCGCTGCGGCTCGCTTCTGGGAAAGTTCTAGATTATAGGCATTTTCTCCTTTGTTGTCGGTGTGTCCGTTGATGAATATTTGGGCGTTTTTGTAATGTCTCAGCAGCAGATTTATCTTGGTGAGAGTGGGTTTAGCTTGGGCGCGGACGTTATATTTATCAAAATCAAATAAAATAGTTTCTGGCACATTAATTCTGATGCCTTCAGGTACTTTTTCGGCGTTCAACTCTGTTTCAATGTTTTTGACAGTCTCGGTTGTTATTTGAGTTGGTAGCTGCTCCTCTGTCGCAGTTTGATTAGCGGTGATATTCTCAATTTTTACTGTAGTCTGAGCAATAATTTCAACTTTTACTGTAGTAGGAGTAATTGGTATTACTTCTAAGGTTGTAACTGCTGTTGATTCTGATTCAACAGTATCGACTTTTGCGGATTTACTGGCAGCCAACTGAGAGGATGAGGTCGCGAAAAGCAATAATGAGATTATGGTAGTATTAATCAGTCTAAGTAGCTTTGTCATTTCTCAATTACCTCTTAATTGGAATATTGTTGAATAGGGTAATAGAGCTACCCTCATATATAGTGGAATATAGATCCAAAGAATCGGCTTTCGGTTGTAACCAACCTACGAATACAAACTGCCCTTTGAGCGTAGTGCCTGGTTTAATCATAATTTGGGTATTATTGGAGGGAGGTAATAAATTATATCGTTGCCCATAGTTGTCGTAGAGATACATACCATCTTTACCATTAAGCATTACAACTTCCTTGCTACCATTTGTAATCGCCATAGTCACTATAATGCTATCTTCACCAAAGGTAATTTTTGTCAGCCGTCTCCATAGTTGTTGATTGATAACGCGCAGGTCGTAAGTTTGTGCAGGTGGCAGAGAGTTTGTAGGTTTTTGGGCAACCTCTAAACTCGTTTGAGTCGGAATTGGTGGGGAAATTTGAGTTTTTTGTCCTATTGGTGTTTGAGTAGGCGGTGAAATAGGTGGAGTCTGAATTGGCGTAGGAGTTAGGGTATTGGGTGCGGGCGATGCGGCGGGTTCTTGTGCTATTGGTGTTTGAGAAGGAGGTGAAATGGATGGAGTTTGAATTGGCGTAGGAGTTGAGGTATTGGGTGCGGGCGACGCGGCGGGTGCTTGTGCCAATGGGTTCTGCACACAGGCGACACACACCAGCGATAGTAATGCTAATTGTGGGAAATTTTTAGCTTTCATTGCAGCACCCGATCGAGCTTTTGTGCTAATCTTAATATAGAGTGGTAGCTTTTGTTGCGGCTTTAATCTAGCCTTGAGAATTAGATGAGCTACAAAGTGCGATCGCCCTTAAAATCTCTTTAACTAGAAATTGCGATCGAACGTCCAAAAAATTAGGCCCCAACTTTCAGTCAGAAGCTTTTCCCCTTTCACCCCCTCACCCCTCATCCCTAACTGCCCAAAATTTGCATAAGCTTAAAGATGATGGAGATGATGGAGCCTAGTGACACAATGAAAGTCAAACAGGGCAACAGCCAGCCTTTATACACCTTGTCGTTACTCGCAGCAGAATTGGCTTAGCATATTTAAATAAAAATGTCAATAAATATTTTAAACAGTTACTCGCATCTAATACGGCGATCGAGTTCGGTTATCTCGCATCCCACCATCTAGGCAGCGAGAAAATTTCAAGCGATGATAGAACAGAGAGCAAAACAAAGCCCTCGAATTGCATGAGTCTGTTTGCATGAGTATTGTGAAGTTGAGTTGCAGTTAAAACTAACAGGGAATTCAAAACCTTAAGGAAAAATGTAGAATCTTGACCTTAAGACAGAGGTTTTTAGCCTTTACGATCCTCAAAATTGGGAATAGTATTGAGAAAACTAAACTCTTGCTTCACTTCGCCTTAAACTAGCCGTTAAAGCTAGCGAGCTACCGAAAATCGACGGCGATTACTGGAAATCAAGCACAAAAGTAATCCCAAACAAAAAGCTTCTACCGATCGTCACCGATAAACAATAGGGGAAACATCCCCTTTGTCGCAGTCTTTATCCCACTTGCAAAAGTGGGACAGGGTATCACCAACTTTTTATCTGTTGTTACAAGGAGTGCAATACTCACCCATGTCCACCACAACCCCCAAAAACAAAACAGTGAAAGCCGATCGCATGGGCAGCCGGCCATACTCCTCAACGGATACGGTTCGTACCTATCTGCACGAGATCGGTCGCGTACCCCTGCTAACCCGAGAAGAAGAAATTGTTTTCGGGAAGCAGGTGCAGCAAATGATGAAATTAATCGAAGCAAAACAAGCACTTGCTAAAGAATGGCAGCGGGATCTGACGGATCAAGAGTGGGCTGCCGAAATGGAGTTGACCGAACCTGAACTTAGCCGCATCTTACACATAGGGCGGCGGGCAAAGCAAAAAATGATTGAAGCCAATTTGCGGCTAGTAGTGGCGATCGCCAAAAAATACCAGAAACGCAATATGGAATTCTTGGATTTAATTCAAGAAGGCACCCTCGGTTTAGAACGAGGAGTCGAAAAATTTGACCCGATGCGGGGATACAAATTTTCCACATACGCCTACTGGTGGATTCGGCAAGCAATTACCCGCGCGATCGCCCAACACGCCCGCACAATTCGATTGCCAATTCACATCACCGAAAAACTCAACAAAATCAAAAAAGTGCAGCGGGAACTCACGCAGCAGTTGGGCCGGTCTCCCTCCCCCGGAGAAATTGCCGCCGCTTTGGAACTGCACCCTTCCCAAATTCGGGAATACCTGCTGATGGCAAGACATCCAGTTTCTTTGGACTTGCGGGTAGGAGACAACCAAGATACCGAACTGCAAGAACTCTTAGAAGACGAAACGGCATCTCCAGACAACTACATTACCTCGGAATTACTGCGGCAAGACCTCAATACTTTGATATCAGAACTTACCCCCCAGCAGCGAGATGTAATAATTCTGCGCTTCGGTTTGGAAGACGGCACAGAAATGTCTCTGGCGAAAGTCGGAGAACGGTTAAATCTCAGCCGGGAACGGGTGCGGCAGCTAGAACATCAAGCCCTGGCCCACCTGCGGCGCCGTCAATCTCAAGTCCGAGAATACTTGGCTAGTTAGTCACTAAAAAAGTTGAGATTTCCCAAAATCTCAACTTTTTTTTGTGTTGCCGCTGCTGGGAAGGATACTTTTATTTGAGTGGTCGATCGCGCGATCGGAGGCGACGCAAAATTTGTCAAAACTAATCTTATATTTAAGTTCAGGAACCAGGCGGGCGATCGTTCATTCAAGTTAATAGCCAACATTAAGCCAAATACCCGGTTTCTCTGCGATCTTTTTGAAACTGGTACAAGAGGCGCTGGGAAACAGCTATTTTAAATTTTGGGGTCTGGAGTGGTTTTGACTTATTTGATATTGACAGGAAGTTTAGAAGCGATCGCGATCGTGCTTGCTCTGTGGCCCGGTAACTTCAGCATCGCATTCCCCGCACACCGATCACACGACTCGGACATCAAATCCGGCGTTTTAAGCTCGCAATCCCCGCCAAATCCTGGGCCAGATACAGCTAGCACAGGTTTAGGAGATGGCATTTATCTCTACGGTCAGTCGAGCCAGCCAGACGAACTTAAACAAGAATATTTTGTATTTGAAATGCGACAGAGTAAGGTAGTAGGCGCTTTTTACCTGCCTCGGTCTGCTTTTTACTGTTTTTACGGCACAAGCGATCGAACTCAGTTAAATTTAACAGTAGTGGACAGTTACGACGGCAGTCGCTCTCCCTACTCGGTAAACCTGGAACAGTATTACCCAATTCCCACCATCAGCGAGAACGATCGGCGCATCTTGGGTATTTGCAAAGAATCTCACAAACAGCAGGTGTGGGAAAAGTAGGAAACACGCGCTGCGCCACCAGTCAATCGATTTTAGATTTTAGAATTGAACAAAGCAACCCCACTGATACATCGGGGACCCCCAGATCAAATTGCTTTCGGTCAGGGTTCAGGAAACAGTAGTAAAATTGCTCCTGAGTTGAGAATTTTGGACGGACACTACACACATGGCAAGATGAAACTGCGTCGGAAAACACTATCGATCATTGGCATTACCATCGCTGGATTGACTGGCATTCTGTATGTCGCCTCCTCAAGCATCCTCTTGGGCAGCCTGATCAAAGCAGAGGAACAAGAAGCCACACAGGTTGTCAAGGGAGTGCTCAGTGTGTTTGGGCAAACCGCAGATGACTTCAACTCGCGCTTTGCCGACTGGTCGTCCTGGGACGACACCTACACTTTCATCCAAAACCGCAACTCAGAATTCATTGCCTCCAATTTAATTCCAGAAGGACTCGCTAATATAAGAGTTAATATAGCCATTTTTGTCAATACTTCTGGCAAAATAGTTTACGGTACGGGTTTAGACAGCGAAAAGCTGAAACTAACGCCTGTTCCAGAAGCATTAAAAGGGCGCATTTCTCTCAGCGACCCGCTGTTGCAGCACCCCAACGCCAAAAGCAGCCTCGCTGGTATCCTGCTGCTACCGTCAGGGCCAATACTGATTACTTCCCGGCCAATTCTCACGACTAAAAGCACCGGCCCGATCCGGGGTACGCTGGTATTCGGGCGCAATTTGGATGCTGCGAGCATTGCGAAGGTTTCTAAAATTACTCGCTTGCCATTAATAGTACACAGCGTTAATGAGGCTCAGTTGCCTGCAGACTTCGAGAAAGCGCGGGAGAAACTGTCGGAAAAAAAACCGATTTTTGTGCGTCCTTTAAGCGAAGAGTCGATCGCGGGTTACACTTTGATCCGGGATATTTACAACAAACCTGCGCTGCTATTGCGGGTGGATATCCCCAGAGAAATATACCGGCAAGGTCAAATTAGTTTGCTGTACCTGCTGGGGTCTGTAGCGTTAGCGGGAGTTGGGTTGGTCGGCTGCACTCTGCTGCTACTAGAGCATCTGGTGCTATCTCGGTTGAGCGGTTTGGCGAAAGCAGTGAACCACGTCAGCAGCAGCCAAGACCTCTCGGTGCGACTACCGGTGACGGGCGAAGATGAGTTGTCCGACCTTGCCCATACTATCAACGGAATGTTGAGTGCGATCGCGATCGCCGAAAGCGAACAACTTGAGGAAAAAGCCCGCTACCGAGCCGTAGTCGAGCAAGCTACAGATTGTATTTTCCTGTGGGACGCTCAAACCAAACGCCTTTTGGAAGCCAATACAGCGTTTAGAGACCTGCTCGATTACAGTCTTGATGCGATTTCGCAACTGACTATTTACGATATCATCGCTTACTCTAAAGACCTAATTGACAACAATATCGAGTTGCTGCTGACGGACAAACAATTCAGAATTGGCGAAGTTCTCTACCGCCGCCGAAACGGTTCTTGCGTGGATGTAGAAGTGAGCGGGAGCGTGATTTCCTACGGCGGCCGCGAGATTATTTGCACTGTTGTCCGCGACATTACTGAGCGCAAGCAAGCCGAAGCCGAACTGCGAGCCTCGGAAGAACGCTACAGACTTTTGTTCAAAAATAACCCCCATCCGATGTGGGTTTACGATTTAGAAACTCTGGAATTTATAGCCGTCAATCATGCTGCTGTCCAACACTACGGCTACACTCGTGACGAATTTCTCAACATGACCATTACGGACATTCGTCCCCCTCAAGAGCTGCCGAGATTGTTAGAAAATAAATCCCAAGTAGATGTCGGGATTGAGTTTGCAGGTGTGTGGCAGCACCAGAAAAAAGACGGAACAATTATTGATGTAGAAATTACTTCTTATGCCCTGCTATTTGATAGCAGAAATGCTGAATTAGTGCTAGCTCACGACGTGACCGACCGCTTGCAAGCCGAGGCAGAACTCTACAAGGCAAAGGAAGCCGCAGAAGCAGCTAGTTTGGCTAAAAGTCAGTTTTTGGCTAACATGAGCCACGAACTGCGAACCCCTCTGAATGCGATTATCGGTTACAGCGAGATTCTGCAAGAAGAAGCTTTAGACTTGGGCGAAGAAAATTTTGTGTCGGATTTGGAGAGAATTCACCATTCAGGCCAGCTTTTACTTTCCTTAATTAATGATATTCTGGACTTGTCAAAGATTGAAGCCGGTCACGCGGAACTTGAATTAGAAACTTTTGACGTGTCGGAGGCAGTTCAAGATGTAGCCAGAACTGTTGAACCGCTATTTTTGCGAAACACAAATCGCCTGAATGTGGAGTGTCCTAATAATATTGGCGAATTGTATTCCGATCAAATTAAGCTTACTCAAATTTTGTTTAATTTGCTCAGCAATGCAGCTAAGTTTACTCATCAAGGGACAATTACACTCAGCGTTGAAAGAATTAAACATGAGGAGAATAGTGGGGATTCTGAACAGTTAATTTTTAATTGTACTGATACGGGCATTGGGATGACTCCTGAACAGCTACAAAAGTTATTTCAACCTTTTACGCAAGCTGATGCTTCGACTACCCGCAAGTACGGAGGTACGGGTTTGGGTTTGGCAATAGCGCAGAAATACTCTCAGATGCTGGGGGGAGAAATTAGTGTGAGTAGCGAGTTTGGCAAGGGGTCAACTTTTACTCTGATGTTACCAGCATAGCTCTCTTTTAAATTTTATATCGGGGAAAAAGTCTTGACGACAAACAACATTAATACTCAATACCTGGTTGAGCTTTAATGCCTTGTTCTCGGAATGGATGCTTAACTAAAGTCATTTCTGTCACCAAGTCTGCGCGTTCGATTAGCGCTGGCGGGGCCCCTCTGCCTGTTAAAATAATGTGGGTTTGTTCTGGCTTTTGGTCTAACCCGGAAAGAACTTGCTCTACTTGCAAATAACCAAGTTTTAATGCTATATTGACTTCATCTAGAAGAACTAATTTAAATTCGGGATTGTAGATAAAAGTTAGGGATTTTTCCCAGGCTTTTTGAGCTGTTTCGATATCTCGATCGCGGTCTTGTGTGTCCCAGGTAAAGCCTTCTCCCATTGCATGAAATTCTAGCTGTTTTTCCCACAGTTGAAAAACGGCTTTCTCTGCGGGTTCCCACGCGCCCTTGATAAATTGTACTATAGCGACGCGGTAGCCGTGACCGAGCGATCGCACAACCATTCCCAAGGCAGCCGTGGTTTTGCCTTTACCGTTACCCGTATTGACTATAATTAAACCTTTTTCTTTGGAGGAGTTAGCGATTCGTTGTGATTGCACTTCTTGGCGGCGCTGCATTTTCTGCTGGTGTTGTTCCGCTGTTAAGCCAGTGGTTACAGTGGTTTCTGTATTGCTTTCCATAATTTTTTTTTTAACCGCCGATAAACGCAAATAAACGCTGATAGATGGAAGATGTCTAGTTATTGCCACAGTGTTTTCAAGTTTAGCACGAAACCGGGCAAAACATCTTCTCCTGACAGTTCTGTTGGACCTTCCAAAACTTCTATTTCCTGTCCTTGACGATAGATTTCGACTCGGCGGGTTTTGCGGTTGATTAACCACCCTAGTTTTACTTGGTTATTCATGTATTCTTGCATTTTGTCTTGAGTGTCTTTTAAACTATCGGTTGGCGACATTAACTCTAAGACAAAATCCGGGGCAATGGGAGGAAATTTTTGTTTTTGTTCGGGAGTAAGTCCATCCCATCTTGATTTTTCAATCCAAGAGACATCGGGAGAACGATTGGCACCGCTGGGCAGTTTAAAGCAAGTTGAAGAATCGAAACAAACTCCTAGTTTACTTTGTCTGTTCCAAATCACAAAATCCGCATTAATTTCTGAATTGTAATTTCCGGTTTCTCCTCCTGTGGGTGACATAACGATTATTTCTCCTTGGGCGTTGCGTTCAAATTTGACATCGGGGTTTTCGCGGCACAGTTGATAAAATTGGTCGTCGGTTATTTTGGCGATCGAGTTGAAGTTGATGGTAACTGCTATCATGGTATTTTATCAGGATGCGTTGGAATTTTTAAACCACATAATGTATATGAATGCGGATAAATGCCGCTCGATGCAGATGCTGTAAATATTATTGATGGAGGAAGGACGATTTGAATTGTATTTTTTGGGCGTAACTTGTGATATCATTATATCACCTACTTATAATAACGAGCTATCAATAGTTTTATAAAAAGCTTTGTGCAGTAAACACTTACAGACATACCAATAATAAAATGCAATGTTGATTTCGCTAAACAGTTTAGGTACTCCCTCTAGTAAACTGGAGAATATCTTGTTTTTTAAATGCAGGGAATCCACGCCGATAGCCAAAAACAACAAGCCCAAACCAGTTAACAATATTTGGTAGGGAGTTAACTGTAGTTCTCGCCTAAAAAACCATCCGTAGGAGAACAAAACAATGGCGTACAAAAGACTTACTCCTAGCTTGGGAATTCCTACTGCTATCATATATATATGAATTCTGTAAATTTGATTCAGCAGAAATCCCCCTGTTAAAAGAGCGGAAAATAAAATAAATCTATTTTCTACATGGCGCGGTTGAAGAGTTTTAGCTAATCCATAGGTGAAAGTACAAACAATGACGGGTACAGAACATAAAATTTGGAAAGTTCGAGTTAACAAGGCGACATTGGGATTGGGGGAAAAATAAGGTTGAAAGAATAAATCGCTGACTTTTAAGCCGGAAAGTTGAGTTGAAATTATCAGCAGCGCCACCAAGAAGAAAGATAAACAATTGAGTCGAACAACAGAGCGACAAATAGTCATAAGCAATTAATACCAAAAAGTAGGTTTACTGCCCCAATACAAAAAAATTATATCACCAATATCTCTGGATACTTTGCTAAACTTAATCAGGAGTGTTATCAAAACAAGGAGACAGTGATGCTGTCAGTGAAAGAAGCAGAATCGATCGTTCTAAATTTGGCGCAACCCCTCGACAGTCAGTGGGATGTAGAAACTGTAGACTTGCTGGCAGCATCGGGGCGCATTTTGGCTGCACCCGTCATTGGTTCCCTGGATTTTCCTTATTGGGACAATTCGGCAATGGATGGGTACGCGGTGCGGTTTGCGGATGTCGAAAACTGTAACGCCGAAAAACCGATCGCACTTGATATCGTTGAAGAAATTCCAGCCGGATATCAGCCTCAAAATACCGTCCAATCCGGGCAAGCAGCGCGAATTTTTACGGGTGGGGTGATGCCTGCCGGTGCTGATACGGTGGTAATGCAGGAAGAAACGAGGCGAGAGGGCGATCGTATTTTTATCTTAGTTTCTCCTGAAAAACCGCAAGCATTTGTCAGGCACAAAGGCGCTTTTTATCAAGCAGGAACAACTTTGCTAACTCCCGGTACAGTTATCAATGCCGCAGAAATGGCGGTGTTAGCAACAGCCCAGTGCATTCAAGTTCCCGTTTATCGGCGGCTGCGGGTGGCAATTTTTTCTACTGGTGACGAATTGGTATCGCCAAACGAACCTTTGGCGCCGGGGAAACTGGTAGACTCGAATCAGTATGCTTTGACAGTTTTGTTGTCCCAAATGGGATTTGAACCGATTCGATTGGGGATTGTTCCTGATAATGAAGATGCCTTAAATAAGGCGATATCCGGGGCTGTTGCGACTGCGGATGTGGTGCTTTCTACGGGGGGCGTCTCGGTAGGAGACTACGATTATGTAGAGAAAATTGTGGCAGATTTAGGAGGAAAAATTCACATTAGTTCTGTGGCGATTAAGCCGGGGAAACCTTTAACGGTTGCTGCGTTTAAACGAGGTGAAAAAAATCAGGATTCGCCGAGTTTGAGTTCGGATTGTCTCTATTTTGGTTTGCCGGGGAATCCGGTTTCGGCTTTAGTCTGCTGTTGGCGGTTTGTTGTGCCTGCTTTGAGAAAAATTTCTGGGCTTGGCGCGGATGCTTGGGGGCCGGAGTTTGTCAAAGCTAGGTGTAATGATGAATTGCGATCGCCTGGTCGGCGCGAAACTTATGTTTGGGGTAAACTACATTTAGTGGCGGGAGTGTGGGAATTTGAACCTGCTAGCGGCAGCCAAAATTCAGCGAATTTAATTAACCTCGCCAATACGACTGGTTTAGCAGTTTTGCCCGCATCGGAAACCTGGATTGGGCCGGGCGAATTCGTGGAAGTTTTAAAAGTTAGTCATTAGTTACTTGTTATGGGTTATTTGTTATTGGTTCGGTATAACTTCATGTAAAATATTAACAACAAAGGAATCTTCCTTCTTCCGACTTCCATCGGACTGACATCCGTTACATCCGTTACACAATCCGTTGCCGAACTTCCTTCGTATTATGAGAATTTTAATTGTTGAAGATGACCCGATGATGCAACTGGGATTAGAGCAAGTTTTAGCCGATTCCCCAGAAATAGAAATAGTAGGACAAGCAGAAGACGGCTATTTAGGCGTAGCAGCCGCACTGAAACTAAAACCTGATATTATTGTGATGGATATCGGTTTGCCACGGCTGGACGGCATAGCAGCGACGCAGCAAATTAAAGCACAACTGCCAGAAGTTCGAGTAGTAATGTTAACTTCTCACACTGCAGAAACTGAAATTATTGCTGCCCTTTCTAGTGGTGCTGATGCTTATTGTATTAAAGGTGCTTCCGTAGACAGGCTGTTAGCAGCGATTGCAGCCGCAGCAGAGGGGGCTACATATCTTGACCCTCAAATTGCCCGGACTGTTATCGAACACCTCAAACCCCCGATACCTGCCTCTACAACTACTTTTGGTCAGTTGTCGCAGCGGGAATTGGAGGTGTTAAAATTAATGGTGGAAGGTAACAGCAATCCCGAAATTGCAGCGGCGCTTTACTTGAGTCCAAATACTATTAAAACTCATGTTCGCGGTATTATGAATAAGTTGGCAGTGGATGACCGCGTGCAAGCAGCAGTTGTAGCGCTGAGAACTGGATTGGTGTAAAGAAGGAAGTTCGGCAACGGATTGTTTAACGGATTTAACGGATGTACCGGATGGATGTTTATTTAAGAGGGAGGTTTGGTAACGGATTGTTTAATTTTTTAAGGGATTTAACGGAGGTTAAGAAGAGGTTCCAGGGAATAATTCTTAGTTACCAATTCCTAGTTACCAATTACCAATTAGCAATTCCCACTTGCCAATTACCAATTATCAATTACTAGCAATTAGAGTGATATAATCTATGTCTGAGTGGATAGAAATCGGTAAAATTGTAGCAGCTCAAGGTTTGGACGGGGAAGTGCGAGTCTATCCCGATTCGGATTTCCCAGAAAGATTTATCGAACCGGGGAAGCGGTGGATTTTGCGCCCTAACAAAAGTGAACCGGAACCGATCGAGTTTTTGGGCGGTCGCTACATTCCGGGCAAAGGACTGTATGCTGTAGAGGTAGAGGGTGTGGAAGACCGCGATAGTGCTGAGGCGCTGCGGGGCTGTAAGTTGTTTGTTGAAAAGACCGATCGACCTTACCTTGAATCGGATGAGTTTTACGTCCAAGATTTGATCGGTATGGAAGTTTTTAACCAGTTAACCGGGGAAATTTTAGGCAAGGTAAGTGATATTATTCCCGCAGGTAACGACCTTTTAGAGGTAGAAACGAACTGGGATCAGCCGGAAACAGTCGTCGCAGAATTAGAAAAGCCAAAACAGCCTGAAACTCCCCAAGCCAACGCTGACCCTAGAAATACCCGCAAACCACGGAAAATTCGTGTTAAAGAGCCTAAATCAACAAAAATATTGATTCCTTTTGTGGAAGAGATTGTACCAGTTGTTGACTTAGAACAAGGCAGAATTGAAATTGTGCCTCCTCCTGGTTTATTGGAATAATATCATTTCGGGTCGCTCGACCGGATATGATATTAGTTATTAACAATTCGCCATCCCCAATTCCCAATATTAATCCTTTCCTCTATTTGTGACTCGCACTATCAAGTAACTGATGGAAAGCGCGAAAATTGCAGTCGCCAAACCAATCAAGTCGGCTGCGGTTTTTTTTTCCAGGTCAAGAATGATGATTTTTCGAGATACTGCTATCAAAGAAGTTACAATAACTAGCTCTACTTGAATTACGTGCTTTTTCAGATAAGCTGTAATATTTTCCAAGATTTCCAGAGCAATTAAAACATTTAAAAATAACCCAAATATGACAAACAACGTGTCTTTTAACAAATTATCACTGTGGTTTACCAATTCTTTTGCTAAAAAAATCAGCAAATCGCAAACGCTGAGGAGAATTACCCAAATCATCGCCAGTGATAAAATTTTCGATATTATTACCTCTACACTTTCTGTAAAATGCAGAAAATTTTCCTCATTCCCTAACTTAGAAATTTGCCTAAATATTTTTTTCAGCATACCAGTGATTTAGTCATCTTTCTTGATGATTCTGTCATTGTTCGGTACACTTTGCAAGCGCCCAACTCTGGGATTTCCTGGTTTCGCGGCGCCACCCTGGCGCTGGACAAGGGTCTTTTCTCTACCTGTTATATTTTATAGTTTTTCGTGTCAACTAGGAATCGATCGCACGCGATCGAACTCCTGATTAATAATTTTTGCCATAAAAAAGCCTCAAACTATTGCCTAGCAATATTTTGAGGATTTTAAGGCGCGGTACAACCACTGAACTAACTATCTATTCTCAACAAAGAATGATTGTTGACTCCCAGCTTGCTCCGACGCAATATACAAGATAGCTAAAAATTTAGCTTGGGTGGTTTAGTAGCGACGAGAATTGCCACCGCGATCGTTGTTGCCCCAGTTACCGCTGTTAGAAGAACCACGTTCTTCACGGGGTTTTGCCTTATTGACCTTGAGGTCGCGACCCATCCACTCAGCACCGTCAAGAGCCTCAATGGCTGCGGCTTCTTCGGCTTCAGTAGACATTTCTACAAAAGCGAAGCCCCGCATCCGACCTGTTTCCCGGTCAGCAGGCAACTGAACGCGCTTTACTGTTCCGTACTCTCCAAAAGTTTGGTTGAGGTGCTCCTGCGTTACTTCGTAGGATAAATTGCCGACATAGATTGACATTGAACATTCTCCAGAATCAGAGGGTGTAGAGATTTAAATCCGGAGGAACGCCGATCGAACGAACTGCACTGCCGAAAATAAAGCCTTGTAAAACGATTATAGCACCTTGAGGTGCAAACGGCAATTGTCTGACTCGATTAATTAAAAAGAAAGCAGAAGCCTTTTGCCATAAGGCATTCAGCCGAAGCAAAAACCCCCAATCAAGAAGGAAAAACTCAGAATAAATAAATTTAATTTTCCTTGTTTCCGGGCTCTGCCGGGGAAACGCAGCTTGTAGGGTGCGTAAGGGCATAACGATTTTAGGTTTTAGATTTGGGCTGGGGGAGTTGAGATTTATGTGTAGGCTGCGTCTGGACTCAAAATTGCTTGATCGAAAAAGGTTGTTACCCGAAAAACGGATACAAGCCCCCGACACTCGTCGTGGAGAGATCAAAATTTTAGACTCTTGTTCAAAATCCCAGATTCATCTGTGGAGTAAATCTCAAATCCTTCGACTGCTGGCGCTCGCCGAGCGTCTTGAGCCGAACGTCAACCGCGTTCATCCTGATGTCGATCGCCCGGGGCTTCCCGCTCGTTCTTCGGCGAGTTGTAACATCCCATAGTTGGACGGCAGTTCAAGAAGTGACGGCGAGGGTGGATTTTACCCAATTAAATTCCCCAACTTCTGCGGCAACTTCTGCTGCAACTTCTGCGACAACTTCCGCCGCAGTTTCTGCCCCAACCAGCACCAACTGCACCGCACAAGCTTTTAACTCAGGCTGTTTGGAATCTGGACAGCGTGCAGCATGAGTCATGGCATTGGCTTCAGCACCTTCGGCCCACAGAGCACCCCAGTGCATGGGTACAAATAGCGTACCTGGGGCGATCGCCTTTGTGACTTTTGCTGGAAACTGCCCCTTGCCGCGGCGCGATCGAACTTCCAGCAAATCACCCTCCTTAATCTGCAATTTGGCAGCATCGCGGGGGTGAATTTCCAAAAACGGATCGGGGTGCAATTGATTAATTTTTTCTGTTCTACCCGTCCGCGTCATCGTGTGCCAGTGTCCGTAAACTCTCCCTGTCGTCAACACAAACGGATAATTCGGATCGGGAGGTTCTGCCAGTCCCCGGGAGTGATAGGCCGAAAATCTCGCCCGCCCATCAGGAGTGTGAAAACGCCTGTCAGTATACAGCCGTTTCGCTTCGTTCGCTGGATGCACAGGCTCGTTTTCCCGGCAAGGCCACTGCTGCGGCCCTTCTTGGCGGATGTATTCGTGGCTGAGGCCGGTCATGTCGCAAGGCTGGCCCCGCGTCAACTGCGCGTACTCTGTAAAAACCTCCGCACTGTTCTCGAAAGCAAAGTGTTCGGCAAAACCCAACCGCCGTCCCACCTCGGCGAAAATGCTCCAGTCGTCGCGGGCTTCCCCGGAGGGAGTGTCGAAACCGGGACAAAAGGTAACGCGGCGTTCGGAATTCGTCATTACTCCGGTTTTTTCGCTCCACTGCGTTGCCGGCAGCAGGATGTGAGCGTAGGCGGAGGTTTCAGTTGGATAGTAAGCTTCTTGATAAATAGTAAAGGGCGATCGCAGCAAAGCGGCTTTAGTGCGTTCCAAGTCCGGCATACTCACCACCGGATTAGTAGCTGCAATCCACAGCAACTCGACATCGCCAGTTTCCAAACCGGTGATCATATCCCAAGCTGTGCGGCCCGGATTCGGGGAAATACTTCCCGGTGCGATTCCCCAAAACTCCTCGACTTGGGTTCTGTGTTCAGCATTTTTCACAAAACGGTAGCCTGGGAGCAAATGAGACAGTCCTCCAGCTTCCCGCCCTCCCATGGCGTTTGGCTGGCCGGTGAGGGAAAACGGGCCACTTCCCGGTTTGCCGATTTGACCTGTCATCAAGTGCAAATTAATCAGCGATCGCACCTTTGCGGTGCCTTCCGACGACTGATTCATTCCCATCGACCACAGAGACAAAACGCGCTGCGACTGTTCCCAGTAGTTTGCCGCCGTTTCTAACTCGCTGACAGTAATGCCGCAGCGCGAGGCTACAAACTCCGGCGTGTAGCTGCTAATAACCTCAGCAAAAGCTGAAAAATTCTCCGTGCATTCTTGAATAAACTCAGAATCTATTGCTTGCCTGCGTAACAGCAAATAGGCAATTCCGTTAAGCAAATCTATATCCGTACCTGGTTTAATTGCTAAGTGCAAATCCGCCGCTTCAGCAGTCGGAGTTCGCCTTGGATCTACCACAATCATCTTGACATTGGGATGCTTTTTGTGGTATTTTGCTAATCGATTAAATACGATCGGATGGCATTCCGCTGTATTGCTGCCAATAATAAAAGCGCAATCTGTTAATTCTAAATCGTCGTAACAGCAAGGCGGCCCGTCCGAGCCAAAGCTTTGAACGTATCCAGAGACTGCTGAAGACATACACAAGCGAGAATTAGCATCAAAATTATTAGTACCCAGACAACCTTTCATTAGTTTCTGGGCAATATAATAATCTTCTGTTGCGAATTGACCCGAACCGTAAACGCACAAAGCATCTGGGCCGCTGGTGCTGCGAATTGTTTGGATGCGATTAACAATTGCATCGAGAGCTTCGTCCCAGCTAGCGCGGCGGAACGGTTGGTCGAGAGTATCTCGCATCATCGGATACAGTAGCCGATCGCTCCGAATAGACTCTGCTACGGTTGCTCCCTTAATACAAACCATGCCCTGACTTGATGGGTGATTGCGATCGCCCCGGACTTTCCAACTTTGTTTTTTGTCGGGAACAACTTCTAGACCGCAACCTACACCGCAGTATGGGCAAAGAGTTTTTATAGTTTCCATCTGGTGATTTTAGATGCTAATTTTTGAAAGCTAATGGGTAATTGGTAATTCATCATTATAGTCGGAACTGAGGGTTCCTGCAAATAACGTTTTAATAATTACTAAATTACCGCAAAAATGCTTCACAGCAACGGACAATACCCTCACTTCAAATTAACCGCTCTCTTACTACAACTCGCGAGCCATCTGGTTTGTAGTCAGTGGATCGCTGCTCCTAAATCCCTCTCAAACAGAGGTACTCCAGCCCTAAATCTTGTCACCCCCACTATGGGGAGCGAGGAAGAATTCTTGCATGACTCAAATAGCGCCCAGGTACTACTTTTGACCTGGTTGTTAATACCAATCCGAGATTTAGTGCGGGAGTATTATGTCGCCTACTTCTCTGTTTTAACTTGAAACACACCGCCGTTGGTGGGGCTAAAAGTTACTTGAAATTCAGCAGTTTTTTCAGTACCTGCGCTGGCATCTGCAGGAGTTTGCAAAACTGGCAGAGGAGTTTCTTTGACGAAATCTTTAGCTGCTTTATTTGTGGGATCGAACTGGAGGATATCGCCGTTTTGTTTGACTTTGACCCGATAAGTCAAACTTTCGGTAAATGTCGGAGTTGTACGCCACTTTTCGTCGATTTGTGCATACAACTTCTGTCCGATCGCATCGAGTTCGGCTTGGTCAGAAATCTCTGATGTGGCAGTGGTGGCTGCAATGGGCGCGACGGCGCTGTTAGCAGCAGCAATGGGTGCAGGGCTTGCAGCAGCAGCGATGGGTGCAGGACTAGCATTCGGTGCGATCGAACTTACTGGGATTTGCGGGCTGGGGGGAGAACTCACAACCGCCGCCGCAGTCGCCGCCTGCGGTGCAGTTTC
The DNA here is from genome assembly GCF_036702115.1 of Microcoleus sp. LAD1_D5. Taxonomy (NCBI): domain Bacteria; kingdom Bacillati; phylum Cyanobacteriota; class Cyanophyceae; order Oscillatoriales; family Microcoleaceae; genus Microcoleus; species Microcoleus sp. LAD1_D5. The sequence continues at coordinate 25,914 of NZ_JAUBSA010000020.1, forward strand.
TTCTACTTTCGCTTGCTTTAGCTGGCTGGAAACAACCGACATATTGACGGCAGCTAAAGTAACCATTGCTACGAACCACGAGGCTGCCAGGATGCCGCGTTTGATCGACGAGGCTTCTGGGGCTTCGGCAGTATGATGCACAAAAGGTGCAGGTGCGATCGACCTGTCAGCAACCCCAGGCTTTTTGCTAGCAGGTAATGGCATCGGTAGCGCGACAGCTTCTGTCTCCGAGTCCGTGGCTTCACCTTCTTCGTGGTGCGCGTAGCGAGAAAACAGGAACTCTAAAGCAAAGTTACGCAGTTCGTAGTATTTCGGGTCTTCCATAATCCGCGCCCGGTTGCGGGGACGGCTGAACGGAATGTGCATATCTTCGCCGATGGAAGCAGCAGGCCCGTTGGTCATCATCACGATGCGATCAGCCAAAAACAAAGCCTCATCAATATCGTGAGTAATCATAATGACGGTAATTTTTTCCTTCCGCCAAATTTTCAGCAATTCTTCCTGCAACTCTTCTCGGGTAATCGGGTCTAGAGCTCCGAAAGGTTCGTCCAAAATCAACAGTTTAGGGCGAGTTGCCAGAGCTCTGGCGATCGCCACCCGCTGTTTCATCCCCCCGGACAATTGGCCCGGTCTTTTGTTACAAGCTTCGGTGAGTCCCACTAATTCCAAGTGTTCCTTGACGATGGTATTGTGTTCGTCTGCGGACTTTTCCGGGTAAACATTTTCCACGCCGAGGTGAATATTTTCTGTAGCAGTCAGCCACGGTAGCAGCGAGTAGTTTTGAAACACCACCATGCGATCGGGGCCTGGTTCAGTAATCTGCGAACCTTCCAGGGCTACTTCTCCGTTTGTCGGCCCGTTGAATCCCGCGATCATATTCAGCAAAGTTGATTTGCCGCAGCCAGAGTGACCGATCAAACAAATAAATTCGCCTTCATTAATAGTCAGGTTTACACCGTCGAGAACGACGTAAGGGCCTTTAGGAGTTTCGTAGACTTTCGATACGTCTTTAATAGTAAGAAAGTCTTGCTTGGGCGTTTGAACTGTGGTTGTTTGCGGGGTTTTTAGAGTTTGCATATTTTCAGGATTTGGATTTTGGGTTGAGGAATTAGACATGACAACTTTGGATTGAGAATTTGAAATTAGGGACTTAGGAAGCGGAAAATGTGGAGTCTTGTTTCCTGATTTCTTGCTCCTCATTCCCTCTTCCTATTTGCTGGCTAAGCTGGCAGTTTGATGGAACACTGACTGCCTATTTGTTCAATTAAGATTTCTTCAATGCGGACGGCGCGTTTGATTTTGACATTGTGAAGATAGTCGATCGGGTCGTCGAGATTAAACACAGTGCCGTCAAATAGCTCGATCGTCCGGCGATCTCTGGCAATATCCGGCAAGCCCAATTCACGCACGGCTTGACCGAAAACATCGGGCCGCAAAACTCGATCGACCACTTCCACCCAGTTTTTCGGGAACGGGATGAGTCCCCACCGAGCCATCTGCGCCATCACCCACACCATTTCTAGGCGGTCTGGAAAATTGGTTTTGTCAACAGAGAACTGGTTGAAATTGTAGAGCATTTCTGGTTCTGCCTCCGTACCGGAGTTGTACGGATCGATGAACCCTGGACGGATGTCTTTCGGATCGGCGCCGATGTATTGTTCTTGGCTAATCAATGCTAGGACTTCTTCGCGGTTGCGGCGGTCGTCGCAGTAGTCGCAGGCTTCCAAAAGCGCTTTGACGAGGGCGAGGTGGGTTTGAGGATATTTCTGAGCCCAATCTTCACTAACACCGAGAACTTTTTCGATGTGTCCGGGCAGAATATCGAGGGAACGGGCCATGACAAAACCCGTACCACTGTTGACTGCGTGGGAGTTCCATGGGTCGCCTGAGCAGTAGCCGTCAATGTTGCCTGCTTTTAAATTCGATACCATCTGCGGGGGCGGAATCACGGTCAAGCCCACGTCGAGGTCAGGGTCGATGCCGCCGGCGGCCAGCCAGTAGCGGAACAGCAGATTGTGCATGGAGGCCGAGTGTACCATGCCCAAGGTGTGAACTTTATCGGGACTCTTGGCGATCGCAGCTTTGAAATCCTCTAATGTCCGAATGCCTTGTTTGTAAAGGTCTTTGCTGAAAACAATTGAATTGCCGTTGCGGGACAGCGTGAGGGCGCTACAGACGGGTACAGGGGCTTGACCGTCCATGCCCAATAGCATGGCGATCGGCATTCCTGCGACCATTTGCGCCGCGTCCAGCCGTCCTTCGGCGACTCCTTGGGCGATCGCTTTCCAGCCTGGTTCGCGGCTGAGGGTGACTTCTTCCAAGCCGTGGGCTTGGAAGAATCCTTTTTCTTTGGCTACCACTAAGGGGGCGCAGTCGGTGAGGGGAATAAAGCCGATGTCGAGGTTGATTTTTTCCAGGCCGTTGCGGGCGATCACAGGCGGTTGTTGTTTGGCCCGGCGCTGTTTTACCCGCTTTTGCTGGTTGAGGAAGTAAACCATTTCGTTACGCAGCGCGTAGTAACTCGGATGGTTGACAACTTCCATGCGCTTGCGGGGGCGGGGGATGTTCACTTCGAGGATTTGCCCGATTTGCGCTTCCGGGCCGTTGGTGAGCATCACAATGCGATCGCTCAGTAATAAAGCCTCATCTACGTCGTGAGTTACCATCACGCTGGTGACTTTACTTTCTTCGCAAATTTTCATCAACTGGTCTTGCAAACCGCCGCGAGTTAAAGCATCGAGAGCTCCGAAGGGTTCGTCTAGCAGCAGCAATTTCGGGCGAATCGCCAGGGCGCGGGCGATCGCAACTCTTTGTTTCATCCCCCCAGAAATTTCGCCTGGGCGTTTGTCGGCGGCGTGCCCGAGTCCGACCAATTTAATGTGGTGTTCGATCACCAACTCGCGATCTTCTTGAGAGTTACCGCTGTAAATTTCATTTACTGCTAGGGCAATATTTTCGCGCACCGTCAGCCAAGGTAGCAGCGAATAATTTTGAAACACCACCATTCTGTCCGGGCCTGGATCGCGGACTTCGCGTCCTTCTAAAGTAATCCCGCCCTGACTTGCTTTGTCGAGACCGGCGATGATATTTAGCAGCGTAGATTTGCCGCAGCCAGAGTGTCCGATTAAGGTGATGAATTCTCCCTTTTTAATTTTCAGTTCGATATTTTTAAGAGCGATGTATTGCTCTCCATTGGGCAAGTTAAATACGCGGTCAACGTGGTCTACTTCAACAAATACTGACATGGCTATTTTAGGTTAGTTACTAATTTCTAGATGCTAATTATTAATGGGGAATTGGGCATTAGGCATTGGGCATTGGGCATATATAATTATTCCCGCTTCCTAATAACTAATCACCCATTCCCCATTCCCCATTCCCCATTCCCAAATCCTATTTCTGTTCTTCGGGAACAACTTTGGAAGCAATGAAACCAACGATTCTGTCTAAAATCAAACCGACGATTCCTACATAAAGCACTGCTAGAATCACTGCACTGAGTCGAGAACTGTTGTAAGCGTCCCAGATGAAGAAGCCGATGCCGACGCCGCCGACTAACATTTCCGCAGCTACGATCGCCAGCCAAGACAAACCGATACCAATTCTCAAGCCAGTGAAGATGTAAGGAACTGAAGAAGGCAGCAGGATTTTCCAGAAGTATTTTTGGTTGGGAAGGCGCAAGACGCGGGCGACGTTTCTGTAGTCTTGGGGTATTTGTTGAACGCCTACTGTGGTGTTAATTAGAATCGGCCAAATGGCGGTAATTAAGATTACGAAAAGTGCTGAAACTTCGTTAGCTTTCACCCCCATGCCTTCAAAGGGATTGAACTGTTGAAATACGGCCAGGGCGATCGGCAGCCAAGCCAGGGGCGGGATAGTTCTGAATACTTGAAACAGCGGGTCTAAAGCATCGAACATTAGGGAGTTTGTGCCGATCAGGATTCCTAAACTGATGCCGAGAACTGCTGCCAAAGTAAAGCCGATCGCCACCCGCTGCAAGCTAGCCAAAATTTGCCAGAACAAGCCTTTGTCTGTACCGCCGTTGTCGAAGAAAGGATTAATAATCAGATTCCAGCTTTCTTGGACGGCTTTGATTGGCCCCGGCAAGCTGGACTCTGGACTGTTGCAGAGGATTTGCCAGATTATGAGCAGAACTGTAATTGCTACCAGCGGGCGGATGATTTTGCGGCGGTTTTTTTGAACCTGATCCAGAACGAAATTTACTGGATTTTTGCTTTTAGTAACAGCGAGGTTTGTTGCCATTTTTCTTTTTGCAGTATTGTGAATAATCGATTATTTGTAGATACTTTGAAGTGTTCACCGTGTCTGGGGTGGGTTGAGTTAGAAAACCCAACTCCACTCAATTTAAAAATTGGTCAACTCTCAACAGTCAACTGTCAACACTCAACCCACTAATTATGCTTTTTTGATTGCCAGAGTCTTCAGATATTCTTCTGGTTTTTCTGGGTCAAACTTCACACCGTCAAAGAAGGTTTCGACACCGCGAGAAGTGGTAGTAGGAATTTGGGCGGCGGGGACGCCAAGTGTTGTCGCTGCTGCTTTCCAAATATCTTCGCGGTTAACTTTATCAACGGTTGCTTTGATGTCGGTAGTGGCCGGGATATAACCCCACCGAATATTTTCAGCTAAGAACCAAGCATCGTGACTCTTGTAGGGATAAGAAGCATTATCAGCCCAGAATTTCATCGCCACAGGGCTGGCAGCTTCAATGCGGCCGGTACCGTAGTCAATTTGAGCTTTAGAGCGACCGATAATATCTGCTACTGGAACTTTTAACCACTTATCTTGAGAGATGATTTGGCACATTTCATCGTGATTTTCGGGCTTGTCGCACCACTGCTGGGCTTCCAGTACGGCCATTGTAATTGCTTTTGCAGCTTTGGGGTTTTTGTCAACCCAATCTCCTCTTAAACCTAAAGCTTTTTCAGGATGATCTTTCCACATTTCTCCAGTTACTAAGGCGGTGTATCCTACCTTTTGAGTAACTAGCTGAGCATTCCAAGGTTCGCCTACGCAAAAGGCTTCCATGCTGCCAGATTTCATGTTCGCTACCATTTGGGGCGGCGGAATGGGAATCACGGAAACATCTGTATCTGGATTAATACCGCCGGCTGCTAGCCAGTAGCGTATCCACAAGTCGTGGGTGCCGCCGGGAAAGGTCATAGCAATAGGAACATTTTGATTACCAAAAGCTGCTTTCAGAGGTGCGCTGTCTGTACCTACTTTTAAATCTAGGTATTTTTTGCTCAGGGAAATTGCCTGACCGTTAGTATTTAACCGGGCGACAATGTACATCGGCACTGGCTGATTGCCTTTGGTAATAGTGCCTAATGTCATTTGGTAAGGCATCGGGGATAAGATGTGGGCACCGTCAATGCCGCCTTTTTCGGAACCGAGTTCTAAGTTGTCGCGAGTAACTGGCCAAGATGCTTGTTTGGTAACTTGTACGTCTTTCATGCCGTACTTGGCAAATAACCCTTTTTCTTGGGCGATGATTAAGGGTGCTGCGTCGGTGAGGGCGATGAATCCGAGTTTGGCTGCGGTAACTTCTGGGGCGTCGGCGGGGTTGATGTTGACTGCTGGGGCGGCGGTGGGTGATGCGCCGCCGGCTGCGGGGGTGGCACCTCCGTTAGATGTGGTGGAACTGGAACTGCAACCGTGGGCTAGGAGGGTGCCGGCTGCTGTTGCTCCAGCGGTGATGATGAATTTTCTTCTAGAAAGGTTGCTCATTTGTCTTGAATTGTTGTTGTACTTTGAGATGGTGGAAATGTGAGATGTGAGATTGATTCGCGACCTTCGCATCGCATCTCACATTATTAGATTAGGCGTCGATCGACACTTTGCCGATCGCCCGCGCGCTGCAAGCTAAAATGAACCCTGGTTCTAAGTCTGCGGCAGCGTCTGGTTTGCTGTCGTAGACTGTTTGGCCTTCTAGGAGTTTCTGCTGGCAAGTGCCACAGCTTCCCGACCGGCAATTGCTGTCAAGTTCGACCCCGGCCCGTTCGGCAACATCGAGAATGAACTCATCTTCGCTGCAAGCAACTTCTTTGCCCGATCGAGCGAAAATGACAGTAGATGTCTGAGGTTTGGCTGCCGAGACTGCCGTTTCGCCCTCCTCAACCGTCAATTGCAGTTGCCGGTTCAGCAAAGCTACATCCCCTGTAATTTCTTTGGGAACTGCCCCAAACTGCTCGACTAACAGTTGATGCAGCAGCGGTTTGAGGTCTTCGCAAGGGATGCCTTTTTGGACGCAAGCACCCAAATGAGCGTCTTTGCCAACTGTGCCTCCCATGTAAATGTCTACACCTTCTAGGGTTTTGCCGTTCTTGCGAACTTTTGTTCCCATCAAACCAATGTCTGCTACCTGGGGTTGACCGCAGGAATTGGGGCAACCCGTCCAGTGAATTCTGACCGGTTTGGGAAGTGACAGTTCGACATCGAGTTCCTCAATCATTGCCACGGATCGGCTTTTGGTTTCGATGAGGGCGAAGTTGCAAAACTTGGCGCCAGTGCAGGAAACCAAGGCTCGCGTCAGCGGTGCGGGTTCGATGGAAAAACGCTGCAACAGCGGTTCTTTGACCAGCGATTCCATCCGCGAGTCGGGAACGTTGGGAATAATCACGTTTTCTTCGACAGTGAGCCTGAGCTCGCCGCTGCCGTAAACCTCGGCAATTCTGGCCAAATCGAACAAATCGGATGCCTGCAGCCGTCCGACTGGAACGTGCAGCCCTACATAGTTGAGCCCTGATTGCTTTTGGGGGTAGATGCCGATGTGGTCGCGTTTTTCCCAGACGATTTCATCTTTAGGCGCGGCGGCGGGCAAAGTGCGACCTAATTCTTGTTCGACTGCGGTTCGGAATTGTTCGATTCCGAGTTCGTCAATCAGCCACATCAGCCGCGATTTTTGGCGGTTTGCTCTTGGGCCTTGATCGCGAAACACAGTTAAAATTGCTTTGCACAAATCTACAACGTCGCTGGGACTTGCCCATGCGTTGAGAGGAATTGCAGCTTCGCAGCGTTTGGCGGAGAAGAAACCGCCGACTAAAACGTTAAAACCGATGTTGCCGTCTTTGTAAGCGGGTACGAAGGCGATGTCGTTGATTTCTGCGTGGACTGAGTTGTCGCGGCAGCCTGCGATCGCAATATTAAACTTTCTCGGCAAATTTGAAAACGCGGGGTTGCCTTCGCCGCTGTTCGTAATCATGTCTTGGACTTGGTTCGCCAGTTCCCGCGTATCTATCAGTTCGTCGGCGTCCAGGCCCGCGACTGGGGAACCGGTGATGTTGCGTACGTTGTCCATGCCAGACTGGATGCTGGTCATGCCCGCTTCTTTGAGGCGGCGGAAGATGTCGGGTACATCTTCGATGCGAATTCCGCGCAATTGCAGGTTTTGTCTGGTGGTGATGTCGGCGCTGCCTTCGTCACCGTAGCGTTGGACGATTTCTGCTAGCGTTCTGGTTTGATTGCTAGTAATGATGCCGTTGGGCAAGCGCAGGCGCATCATGAATTTGCCGGGGGTTACTGGCCGAAAGAAGATGCCGAGCCATTTGAGGCGGTGCTCGCGATCTGTTTCGTTCATTGCTTCCCAGCCGATGGCGGCGAAGTGGTCGAGTTCGCCTTTTAATGCTAAGCCATCTTTTTCGGCTTTGAGTTTTTCAAACTTGTTCAGGCTCGCTTGGGCTTTGGGTTCTACTGTTTGGGTCATCGGTTTACCCTCGCTGCTGGCTGGTGTGGGGAGGTATTGACTTGGAGCATAAAGTGTGTGTTTCCTGCTAACCTTAGTGACTGTATGGATTTAAAACTGTATATTTAGTTACTAGATGGAATTTCTTTTAAGCATGGTTGGTCTTCTGTACATTTGAGCTTGACTGGGCGCTGGCTCGAACGTCGCCAAACTATTTATGGTTATAGTTGCTACCGATGATTCGGTCGATCGCTGCGTTTCGATGCACCTTTGTTATGAGCTAATGTAAAGCCCACGATTGTAAATATTCGTAGCTATTTTTACAAAAGATTGAGTTTTATGAATATTTCGCATAGGCCCGATGCGTTTTATACATGGGAAATGGGTAAAGACGCCCACAAAACCGAAAAATCTCTCTAAATCTTTAGATTTAGGAGGGAAGAGGGGGTATTGGAATATCTAAGATTAATTTTGTGACTGCGATCGCAGACTTAAAACGAGATCGTCACAACATTAGAGCGGTCGCTGTCACACAGTTTGCCTCAAAACATCACATTATGTGCTATGCCAGCATCACTATTAATTTTCGGAGAACGAGAGATGATATAAGCATCGAATTCAGGGAACGTCTCATGTTTTTAGTTCAACTTATCCCCGGCGCTATTTCCGAAATGCTTGCCTCTGTTACGGATACGGGTTGTTTGACTTTAGCCGATCGCTACGGCTTGATGGCCGCTGTTTTGGACGACTCTCTCGACGATGAATATAGACATTCGATCAACCGCCTGCTGCGTTCTGTGATTAAGGGAAGAGTCAAGATTGTCAACGAACTGTCGGCGATATATTAACAGCATTTAAAAATTTGATTGATTTCTGCAGCGCATAAGAGTGCAGAAACCACCGGCCGAGTTAGAAGGAACCCACGATGCCTGCAGCGGATGTAGGGCAGGAAGTTGATTGGATGTTTTAAAAACGTGCGATCGCTATTGCCGTATGATTTTTTTTGATTCTCCAATTCTCGCTTTGGGCGGCACTTACAGAAAAAGTGCTGATTCATGAGAGTTTGTTGGGTGGAACGCTGATGGTAATATTAGTAAAGTTGTTGTGCGCGATCGGCATTTGAGGAGTTTGAGGCATGAAGTCATCCCAACCAACGTAATTATAATTATTAGACATCTCAAGCAAAGCCTGTCTTGAAAAGGCAGGATGCCTGTTCCACAATAATTATTGGAGAGGTAGATTGAACAGGGCTGGCGATGAAAGACAATTTATGAAAATTATTTTTACCTATACAGGACTGACCCAGGCACACTATATACTCTGCATAAGTCCTATATTTAGTTACTGGCATTGGTTGGGTGTTTTAAGCAATCTATTTAACATGATGCAATTGCCCGACCCAACTTTAGCAATATTTTAATATATTCAGCCGCAATATATGATTTACTCAAAATTAAGAATAGTCGATCGATCAGACTGGACAATTTAACAATGATTCCCAGGGAGCATTTTATGAAATCCATTGCTAAAAACCGCATCCACTGGACTTACTCAGTGGCTATTTTCTGTACCCTTTTCGCAATACCGCAACAAAAAGCTACAGCAGCCACCCTATCTAACGGGTGGAATTATGCGATCGATTCCTTCAACGACGGCGTGACAGGACCCCAAATCGGCGGCGGGGAATTTGAATTTTATGGCATCGCCATCAAAGAAACATCAGATACAGCTTTTATCGCCATCAATTCTAATCTAAGTTTAGCAGGATATGCCGACCCACTAGCTCAAAGAGGCAACATCAACTACGGCGATTTATTCTTCAATTTTTCCGGTCAAAACTTCAATACAGCTAACGCAAACGGCAGCTTGTTTGGTATCCGCTTTGCCGAAGGAAATGACTCCGGCGTGGCGACAACAGGCGTTTACACGAATGTTACCGCTAAAAGCGTCACTCAAACTAACTCTGGCTTTAGCAATTTAAATCAATTCAATACGGTAGTTGCATCTCAAGGCGGAACCCCATCAATGGGCGATTTAGCTGCTACAGACCCCTATTTTCAACAAACAGGAAACTGGACTGTTCTCAACTCAATAGCTACTGGTACAAAAGTAGGAGAAATCAATTTTTTAACGCCAGCAACTTTGAGCGTCTTCGGTCTTAATTTTGCTCAGTTTTATGCAGTAGGTTCTCAAACAATCGGATTCAGTTTCAATAAATCCTCAATGCCTTCGGGGAACTATATTGCTAACTTTTTTGCCGAGTGCGCTAACGATGCGATCGCTATTCAAGGCTCTTTTGAAAAAGAATCTGCTGAAGCCGTACCGGAACCTTCTACTATCTTCGGTACTTTAGCCGGATTTTGCATTCTAGGTATTGGTGCAGCGAAACGCAAAATTCAGCACAAGAGTAACTGAAATGGATTTTAGATCGATCCCGTAGGGACACGGCAATGCCGTGTCCTGCACTTCATAAACTCCTCTAAGCTAGATTGAAATTGGCAGCATTAATCAGGCTGGCAGACACCCCATTCAGAGAGACTAAAATTTCACCTGTTGCTGACAAACGGATGAAAGTTGAACTGTTTTCTTGAGTAATTGACAGTTGGGAGAAAGTGAGATTGTTGGCGAGTATTAGCAAATCTTGGCCATCCTCAAAATCCAAGATAGTATCGATGCCAGAATTAGCAGATAGCAAGAATTTATCATTGCCATCACCTCCCGTCAAAATATCACTTCCCAAACCGCCAATCAGCAAATCATCACCCTTACCTCCCTGCAGAATATCATTACCATCGCCACCATTCAAAACGTCAGCACCGCGGCTGCCAAACAAGGCATCATCACCGCTACCTCCCAGCATAATATCATTACCTTTGCCGCCGAAAAGAGAGTCATTTCCCAGGCTACCGTCGAGGTAATCATTGCCCCTCATGCCCATCAAAGCATCATTGGCGCTCCCGCCAGTCAGGATATCGTCGCCGTTTGTACCGAGAATGCGATCGGGGGAATTGCTGCCCAAATCCGCATCGCCGGTGACAACAGGAGTCGCAATCCCACCAGGTAATGTCACAGCTTGAATTTTGGTGTCTAAAGCAGCACCCGTATTCTCAGTAACTACCAGGGAAATTGTCTTAGTTCCCGCAGTTACTTCCTTTAAGTCTTGAGTAGTTGCGCCCAAAGCTACTTGTTGGACGCGGGCGACTGCTTCAGGAATTGATGTTGTTGTACTGGAGACAGCGGCATCAATACGTTGATTGGCTGTTGCCATTACAGTCGCAGCTTGCGAGGTAGTTTGAGTGAATTTTTGACTGTTGAAACTGGGGTCAATTTGCTTGATTTTAGCGGCAGATTGCTGAATAATTGGTTCTAAATCTGTTGCATTGCTGAGGTTTAAAGCTGTACCGGATTGAACTCGACTCGTAATTGAACTGACAACAGCCTTGACAATATCCTTAGTTGCTGCACTGGAAGCACCGTCAATCAAAGCAGCAGTTTGAGTGATGAAGTTTTGGACTTTCACCATTGCGGATAAAGTTGCGATACCGCCCGGTTGGTTGTTGTTGGTGGCGTCGATCGGGTCTAAGCTAGTCAGGTCAATATTACTGGGGATGGAAAGGGCAGTTTTGACTAAAAATTGTGCTTCGGCTGGTGTAACTCCTTTGTCGATTAAGTCGGCAACTAATGTGGTTAAGAGGGTAACAACAGTAGCATCTGGTGGTGCGGTGACTGGTGTTTCTAGGGGTAAACCTGTGGCGGTGTCAGTGCCTCCTGTGGCAACTAAATTGCCTTCTTCTGAATCAATTTCCCCGTTTTGATTTTTGTCGAAAATGTCCGAGGCGAGATTCAGATCGAATTCACCATTAGGGCCAGTGATGGCAGACGGTTCATTAGGATCGAGTATGCCGTTTTTGTTCGCATCTAAGAAGATAGTAGAACCAGCAATGTAAGAGTCAATTACAAAACCGCCGAAATTATAACTCTTGAACCGGACGATTTCGCTAACACTAGCACCTGATGAATCCGTTCCCGTTACCTTCAGCCAGTAGTTAAAATTCTTCGGGCGAGTTTCGCCTATCTTAATAGTGCGAGTTTCGGGATTGAAAGTTAACCATGAGGGGAGAGGAATTTCAGGAAAACTTGACTTATCGATTAGTTTCCGATAGCTGCGGCCGTTGAGATCGCTTTCCCAACGGTACGCAGACGAATTCACAGCATTGAAATCTGCCAGACAGATCGTATAGTTAATGCGATCGCCCGGATCGGGGTCAGTATCGGTATTTGCAGCGAAGGTCAACTCATTGGCAGTTTTAGAACTTCCTTGCGACAAGACAGAACTATTTACAACTGGCGGGCGGTTGCTATCCGTTGGCGGCGGCGTTGGCGTCGGCGTTGGTGGTGTGGGCGTTGGTGGTATGGGCGTTGGTGGTATGGGCGTTGGTGGTATGGGCGTTGGTGGTATGGGCGTCGGGGGTGGCGTCGGTGTCGGAGTTGGGGGTGCCGGCGGTGTCGGAGTCGGGGGTGGCGTCGGTGTCGGAGTTGGGGGTGCCGGCGGTGTCGGAGTCGGGGGTGGCGTCGGCGTCGGAGTCGGGGGTGCCGGCGGTGTCGGAGTCGGGGGTGGCGGCGGTGTCGGCGTCGGGGGTACCGGCGGAGTCGGTGTTGGTGGCGGCGGTGTCGGAGTCGGGGGTGGCGGCGGTGTCGGTGCAGTGGAGTTAATAATAGTTGTGGTAGCGGTATCAGCCGTAATTATTGGTGTTACCCCTGGGACACCTGTGGGATTTGACAGGGTGAGGGTAATAGTTTCATCGGGTTCAACCGTAGTGTCGCCTAACACCTCCAGAGTGATGGTTTTTGATGTTTCACCCGTCACAAAATTAATCGTGCCAGTAGCAGTTTTTGCCCCAGAAGTGCCGCCGATATTGTTATAATCGCTGCCGTTGGTAGCTGTTCCTGCTATTGCATATTTGACGCTACTTGCCCCGCTAGTGTCGTTGCTGCGAGTAACAGTGAAAGTTAGAGGTTTTTTGCCGCTATTGCCTTCGTCAATGCTGGCAGTACCGGCGGCAATGGCATAAGCAACAGAAACCTGGTCTGAAATAGTTAGAGTTGTTGTTTTTGTGAAACCCGCAATGCCATTGGTAATTGTGCCCAAGTTGAAAATTGCGGTTTCGGGGTTTTCAGAGATACTGTCAGGTTTGATAGTAACTGCAATATTTTTGGTGAGTGCAGCACCTGTTGAACCAGCAGGGAAGGTAATCGAAGTAGGGGAAAAGGTGTAGTCTGAATTTTGGGTGGCTGTGCTAGTGGGGTCGAGGATAATTGGCACAACTACATCGTTTAAGGGAGTGCCACCGGTGATGGTGACGGGAATATTAACTACTGTGTCTGTTGTTCCTTCCACGCCGTTGTAAGTGGCCGCACCGAAATTAACTGTATTCGATGTATTCAGCAGAACCGAGACATCATTAGTAACTTTGTTTGTCGTAGCTAAATCCAACTTGCCGTCAGCATTAAAATCTGCCGCAGCCATACCAGTCGGAGCTCCCCCGATAGTCTCTATCTTACTAAAGTTGCTGAGATTACCAAATTTACCCGTACCATCTCCTAACAAGATTGAAACTTCGCTGGAACCGGTAGATGTGGCTAAATCGAGTTTGCCGTCGCCGTTCAAGTCGCCTGCAACCACAGAAAAGGCACGATTTCCGATAGCAAAGTTGCTAGCATTACCAAAATTACCCGTACCATCTCCCAAAAAGACTGAGACATTCTCAGAAAAGTCGTTACTTGCGGCGAGATCGAGTTTGCCATCGCCATTAAAGTCGCCTGTGACGACAAAGTGATTCTCTCTCCCAACAAGATTACCCGCGCTAAGGTTAACGGGGGAGTTAAAGCTGCCATTACCATCTCCTAAGAAAACGGAGATGTTGTCAGTTACTTCATTGTTCGACGTGACTAAATCGAGTTTGCCGTCGCCGTTCAAGTCGGCTGTGGCAACAGTAAACTTTGGTTTGTTTGTATTAATTGGAACGGCAGTGCCAAAGCTACCAGTACCGTCTCCGAAAAGTATTGAAATTGTTGAAAAGTTGTTGCCAAACCTCGGGGCTGTGGCTAAATCTAACTTGCCATCTCCGTTGAAGTCGCCGGCTGCGATCGAGCTATGATACACGTTTAAAGCGAAGTTGGTAGGATTACCAAAACTGCCAGTACCTGTGCCCAGCCGGATGGAAACGTAACCGGGGTCAGAACCACCAGGATTACTCCCTACAGCTAAATCGAGTTTGCCGTCTCCATTAAAGTCCCGCACTGCAATGGCGTTGGGATTCTCGTTACCTGGGTCAAATAAGGTGGTAGCAGTACCAAAGCTGCCCGTAGTACCCGTCCCCAACAATATGGAAATATTCTTGGAGCCCTGGTTGACCACGGCTAAGTCTAGGAAACCGTCGCCGTTCAAGTCGCCCGTACCCATGTCAACAGGATTGTTGCCGACATTATAGTTCCTAGCTTCACTGAAGGTGGAGAGGACGTGGCTGTATGCTGCTAGAACTTCAGGCCGGAATGCTAAAGAGGCTGCTATTTTCCCGGTTGTGACTTCTAGTTCCCAGTCGCCGCCTTTTGCTGCACTTCCGGTGAGGTTTTTGGAGGCGGCAACGTTGGTATTTGTGAGTTTGGCGATGCGCTGGATGAAGGTGAAGGATGTCAATGCGACATTGCAACCGTAAATCAGAATGTCCGCACCCAGATTTAAAGCGCTTCCCCACTGCTGAAATTGTTTGGAATAAGTTTCCAGATTTTCAGAACACAATCTAGTTTTGCCCAGTTGCAAGCTACCCGGAGCACCGTGAGAAATGATGTGAATGCTGTCTATATTGGTGTGAAGAGCTAAAATTTCAGTAATTTGGTCGATCGCATCCCTGTTCCCATCCAAAACCACTACTTCCGTACCCGATGTTACTCCGGCAATCAAACTTTGATAATCTTCAACTTGAGAATCGATAAAGGCGATCGCACTTCTTGAAACTTGACAATTAAAATTTGGCATCACACCACCTAATTCCTGGTTTAAAAAAGACTGAAAATTTGTTGTATCAACCATAAGGCTTGATTGCATAAAACTCTGTAAAGATTTGATAAAGATGTATTGATAAATAGTCCCTCGATCGACCTTGGGAGTGCCAAGGGTGCCTCCCCACCCCCCACGAGGGCAACCGCGGGGGGATTGCCCCTACAAAAACTGGGGGGATATCCAAATCGGGTCGATCGGACTTTCTACCGTATTGCTATTAAATCAGGTGGCTATTTGAGAACTTGAGTGAGTTCTCATCGACTTGTCATCGACTTTTGATTAGATCGTGTAAAATTTGTACCAAACCTAACATTTTTTTCAGAAATCTATGTAAATTTTTACCCATGAAAATAGCTCAAATTATTAAGTAATATTGATTGCCGGCGATCGAGACTGCGATACCAACGATATATCTAATAGAGGTAGGGACACGGCAATGCCGTGTCCCTACGGGGATATTGATAGTACCTATAAACCTGCAATCTGCTGTAAATTGACACAAATGCACTGCCAACCCTAGCCGGAGCGACAGTCGCAATCTCGATCGCACCTCAAAAGATTATTTAGAGATAAAATGCGCCCAAACATTCCCATCTGGCCCAGCAACTTGATTGACATAACTGTAGGGATACATCAACTTTCTCCCCTCAGTATCGCTGTAACCGGTGAGGGCATTTCCCCAAGGATCTTGCACGATATAACCCTGAGAATTGTAGCCAATTAAAGTCAGAATGTGACCGGCCGCAGTAAAATCTCCGGCTAAAACTACTGGCCGCCGATTCAGCAATTCCGATCGCACCTGGGCCCACGTGCGAGTCGTACTAAAACTCGTCTTAAACTCGTAGGCCTGAATCAGCGCCGAAAGCACACTGTGATCCGTTTGAGAACCCTGGCCGGCATAGTCGAAACACCACTGCAACAACTCATCCTCCAACTGTCCGCCCCACTGAGAACGAACGCCGTAGTAATAAAATACCATCGCGATCGAAGTTACGTTGCAAGTAGACCAGTCAAAACGCGGATTGTCCCGCTGCGAAAAATACGGCACGTTCAATTCCACATTGTTCGGAACCGGATCGAAAATTTTATCTCCCCGCTTGAACTGAACAAAACTAGGAAAAACATAACCTGTATTGCCAAAATTCGGCAGTTCTTCAGTCAGGGAAACTTTCAGGTGAGATCCTTCCGCACCGTAGCTGTTCACGCCGTAAACTCGACCTAAAGGCAGCGTAGTTTTCTCGCTACTACTCAGGCTAGCAGAATCTACCGGCCGTTTTTTAAACACAGTTGCTTGCAGGATTGTCATCGTCAAAGCATCGGGGTCAAAGGGAACTTCTTTGCCGTCTTTTTTAATTTTAACGTCCTGCCAATAAATAAATCCGATATTGCCGAAACCGGGAATAGATTCGGCTAGAGTTACTCGGAAATGCCCCAAAATGCAGGCATAACCAGTAATGGCATAGGTAGTGCCTAAAAGTAGGTCAGCCATTTGATCGGCAGGCAGTTTCGATGAATCTTCAGGTTTAGCTTTAATCTGAGTTGTTTGAGTTACTAACAGTTGAGCGCTGACGTTGCTATTCGGTACGTCAGCCAGGTTAAATTTTAGGATTTGAGTACCTTTGGCAAGCTGAACGTCGGGTTCATAAAAATAGCCAAAAGTGCCGATCGGCCAAATTGCTGAATCCAGAACCACCTTGAGATGCCCGTCCATAAATCCGTATTTGCTAACGGCCAACGTCTGGCCTGCTTTGACAAAAACTTTTTGCTGATTGTTGAGCCGGGAAGAATCAAGGGGAGCTACCTTAAATAAAGTGTCCGAAACTATCTTTAAGGTCAAACCTCGCCCGACAGTTAGCGGATCGGAAGTTACGGTAATGTAAATTATTTGGCTGCCAGTAACGTTGCCTTTGCTGTCAGTTGCCCGCAACCTCAGCCACCGACCTCCCGCTACGCTAAATCCTTTAGACAAATTAACTTGCCAAGTGCTGGTCTCTTGGTTTAGCGTGACGCTTAGGGGAAATGTATCCTCAGCTATCACGTCAATTTTTGCTGCTTGTTGCCGGTCAAAAGTACCCCGAAGGACGATCGGCTGATTTACCAAAACTTCTGACGGCCCTTGATAAGTTAAATTCACAGCGGGATTAAAAGATGTCCCACCGCGACTGAATTGCACAAAATCGGGATAAATGAAACCCGTATTGCCAAATTGCGGCAAATTCTCGGTCAGCGAGACTTTAATGTGGCTTTGTTCGATCGAGAATCCGGCAATTCCGTAAATCCTTCCCGCCGGCAAGGTAGTTTTTTCTTCGGGTGGCAGGCTAGCCGCATTTAGCGGGCGCTTTTTAAACACAGTCGTTTTGATGATTGTCATCGTAACTGCATTTCTATCATACTCAATTCCCCTGCCGTCTCGCAAAATTTGGACGTGCTGCCAGTACAGAAATCCCGAAGTTCCCAAGTTAGGAACTGCCCGAGCAAAAGCGACTCGAAAATGGTTTTCCACGCAAGCGTAGCCGAGAATATTGAAAGTTTCTCCCGGGTTAAATTGTAATTTCTGAGTTGATCCTAAAGTTCCAGAATCTGCGGGGGTAAACTTTAACCAGGTCTTTTTGATCACCCACAGTAACTGCATTCCAGGCGGCGGAACCGGCAAGTCGGCGCGATCGAATATGAGAATTTTTGCGCCTTTGGTTATAAGTACGTGTTTTTCGTAGAAAAAGCCAGAGGTTCCCACCGGAGGAATTGGATTGTTTAGTTGAACATTCAGGTGACCGTCTTCTAACTCGTAGTCCTTAATTTGATAAGTTTTACCTGCTGGTATATCCGCTTTTTGCAGGTTGTTGAGATTGCTTGCGGGCAATGTTCCGACTTTGAATTTGGTATCTGTGAGAGTAATTAAGGTGAAGAATTGAGCGGGTGACACAGAAGCAGGATTAACTTTGATGTTAATTGTTTGTTGGCCAATAACTTTGCCGGTTTTATCAGTTGCCCTCACCTGCACTGTGCGAGTTCCTGCGCTATCGAATCCTTTTTCTAAACTGATGTTCCAAAAGCCTCTAGAGAGATTGATCTCCACATTCAGCGCATTTGAGCCTTCTGCTGCTGAAATCGCTGCCACTAGATTTTTGTCAAAACTGCCAACTAAGACAGTGGCTCTATTGGCCTCTATTTCTCGCGGGCCTAAGTAACTCAAAATAATGTTGTTGGTTGTCATTATATATCCCTCTACCTACTTAGTTATTCAGCTAAAGCAAGGATAACTTCTGATTTTATCAAACACAATGACTCGAACCAGGACAAAATCGCCCCTAGATTCACCCTACGGGCGGTTAATGCCTTTTCCAGTATAAGTTTTTAATTATTGGTGGGAGTTGCGCCACAAATCTAACTTTAGGCGTACAATAAGCACCTTAACCGAATATATGCCTGGTTGAGCGGATTTGTGGTGCAAGTTTTGAGGGAAGGAATTTAGTTCGAGTAGGTTACTTCCCCCTGTACCCTTGACCCCTCATTTGCTGAGTCAGGACTTACGAAAAAAACCCGGTTTCTAGGAGAATATTGCTTATTGCTTATAGCAACGAGGCATCTAGTAAGAAACCGGGTTTTTAGCCGTTTGGTGCGTGCAGGAGTGTTAGTGCGATCGGCTAAATTTCGACTAAACTTCGGCTAAACTATGGTGACAAGAATATCTTGAGCGTGAGTGTCAACTTTCATGGTTTCCCCTTCATAAACCTGAATAATTTTGCCGGTGCCGTCGATGACGAAAGTGACGCGCTTGGCATAATCGCCTTTCTCGACATCGTAAGCTTTGGTAATTGTGCCATCAACATCTGCTAATAGCTGGAAAGGCAAACCATATTTTTCTGTGAACTTTTGGTGCGATTCTTCGTTGTCTCGGCTGACACCGAGAACTACTAAATCTTTGCCCTTGTATTCTTCATAAGCTGCTTTGAAGCTTTGGGCTTGTCTGGTGCAGCCAGGGGTGTCATCTTTGGGGTAGAAATACAAGATTACGGTTTTACCGGCGAATTCGGAGAGGGAGACGGTGTTGCCGTTGGTGTCTGTGGCGGTAAATTGAGGAGCGGCACAGCCAATTGGTAATGTCATAGTTTGGTTTCTCTTGTTTGGTTTTTATTGCAGTTCCTCAATTTATTTTACTTGGTTCTGTGCCTTTTCAAGAGACAATTGCTAAAAATCGCGATCGCCCCCAACTCCATGACGTTAAGCTGTACTGCATTTAATTTGCACCTAAGACGCGGGGTAAGAGTGCCTGTTACACGCATAGTTTCAATAGACATCTGCTAAAAAGCAGATGTCTAATTGAATGTTCGTAGGTTCTACACACCAACCGGTTGAGCGGCAGCGGGCATCATAGACGGATCGATCGCAATTCCTAAACCTTCTGCGACTTGGCGGCCGTAATTCGGATCTGCGCGGAAGAAATGGCACAGTTGGCGCATCTGAATCTCCGGTTTTGCTGCACCCAAACTTTCCACAATGTTAGCGACAAGCCGCTGCTGTGCGTCGGGTTTCATCAAGCGATAGAGGTCTCCTGCCTGGGTGTAATCGTCATTGCCCTTACGGTGATCGTAGCGATCGACTTTGACATTTCCTAAGTCCCAAGCTGGGTCAGCATAGACCGAGTTTTGCTTCGGGGCATCCTCGTGGCTGTTGGGTTCGTAGTTGGGCCCGCTACCACCGTTGTTACCCGGTGCCATTGCGCCATCCCGTTGATAGTGCATCACCGGACACTTTGGTTGATTGACGGGCAATTGCTGATAGTTTGCACCGAGACGGTAGCGTTGAGCATCTGGATAAGACATGATGCGAGATTGCAGCACTTTGTCTGGAGAGAAGCTAATACCTGGAACGACATTAGAAGGAGAAAATGCCGCCTGTTCCACTTCAGCAAAAAAGTTTTGTGGATTGCGATTGAGTTCAAGAATTCCCACGTCAATTAACGGAAACTCTGAATGCTTCCACACTTTTGTCAAGTCAAAGGGGCTTTCGCGATATTCTGCGGCCTGGGCCTCGGTCATTACTTGAATGCAAAACCGCCATTTGGGATAATTACCTTGGTCGATCGCCTCAAACAAATCGCGAGTCGAATGATCTGGGTCTTCGCCTTTGATCCGCGTCGCTTCTTCGGCGGTGAAATTATCAATACCTTGCATGGTTTTGAAGTGGAATTTGCACCAAACCCGTTCTCCTCGATCATTGATTAGGCTGAACGTATGGCTGCCAAAACCGTCCATGTGGCGGTGGTTTTTCGGCGTACCGCGATCGGAAAACAGAATAGTTATCTGATGCAAAGCTTCTGGACTCAGCGACCAGAAATCCCACTTTGCGTCAGCATCTTTGAGATGCGTTTGGGGATGGCGCTTTTGGGTGTGGATCAAATCAGGGAATTTGAGCGGATCGCGGATGAAGAAAACAGGCGTGTTATTGCCTACTAAATCCCAGTTTCCTTCTTCGGTGTAGAACTTAATCGAAAAACCTCTGGGGTCACGTTCGGCATCCGCTGAACCTTGTTCGCCGCCTACGGTAGAGAAACGCAGGAGAACCTGAGTTTGTTTGCCAACTTCTGAGAATATATGAGCTTTGGTGTAGCGAGTAATGTCATGGGTGACGGTGAACGTGCCAAATGCAGCGGCCCCTTTGGCATGGACAACGCGCTCAGGAATGCGTTCCCGGTTGAAGTGAGCCAGTTTTTCCATCAGGTGAAAATCCTGCATGAGGATTGGCCCGCGTTCACCTGCTGTCAAGGAATTCTGGTTATCTGCAACCGGAATTCCGCTAGCGGTTGTCAATGTTTTGTCTTCTGTCATAGTGGGTAAATTGATTGCTCTATTCTAAGTATTCTATACCTTTCTGGGGTCGAGGTGTTTCTGCGGTGGTAATTCTCAGATTGGCGATCGCGTGTTATATTATAAGTGTTTCATTTTAGTGTTATAAAAATTTTGTAATAAAGGTAACAAATTTATGAAGCTAGATATTTTTGACTATGTGTATAATAAAGGTCTGCCTGATGAATGGCGAGTCGAAAAATGGCAATTAAGCAAAACAAATTTAATTGTAGGTAAAAATGCTAGTGGTAAATCAAAAATTGTGAGGGCCATATATACTCTGTCAGAGTTACTATCAAATAGTAGGTCTCTTCTTCCACAATCCAAAAGCTATGAATGGCGTTTGTTGTTTGATATTGAGCGGTCTGAAGAAAAAACAGAATATATATTGAAAATAGAGAAAGGTCTTGTAATTAAAGAAAAATTGATTATAGGCAGTAAAAGCGATCGGCAACTTTTAAATAGGGATGAATCAGGCAAAGGTACTATATTGGCTAAAGAACTTAACCGAAAAATTAACTTTCAAACTGACCAAACAGAACTCGCAGTCGTTAAGCGTAGAGACTCTATTCAGCATCCATTTTTAGAGAAATTATATCAATGGTCTAACTCCCTAAGATTTTATGAGTTTGGAACAGAACTAGGTAAGAATTTTATATGGGCTCCTCCCTTTCCCCGATACCGAGAATTATCAAAAAATGAGATAAAGGTCAAAGATGCTAGGTCGGTTGTCGGTATATTTGTGCTGGGAAAACAGGAATTTAGGGAGCGGTTTACAGAAGCAATTATCTCTGATATGACGAAAATTGGTTATCAGTTATCAGAAGTTGGAATAAAAGTGCCATCTTCCATCAATTCCGATATTTCTGCTGCTGATAGTTCAGAGGACTTACCACAATCTCTATACATTAAGGAAGCAGATTTAACTTCCGTGACAGAACAAGCCGAAATTTCACAAGGAATGTTTCGAGCTTTATCATTGTTTATTCAAATTAACTACTCTTTACTAGCGAGTAAACCTAGTTGTATTGTGATTGATGATATTGGAGAAGGGTTAGATTATCAACGATCTTCCTCTATAATTAAAATTCTAATAAAAAAAGCTGAAACAGGATTAATTCAACTTATTATGACTACCAATGATGAGTTTATTATGAATGGTGTTCCGTTAAAATATTGGTCATTGATTGAACGAACTCCTGGGAGTGCCAAATTACATAATATTTATAATTCACGCGAGAAGATTGAGGAGTTTAAGTTTATTGGACTTAATAACTTTGATTTGTTCACCAGTGAGTTTCTGTTACAAAAAGAAGGTGATGAAGAGGCAGAATAAATTATGACACCAAAGAAAATTGCTTGTTTTGTTGAAGGACAAACAGAACAGATATTTGTTGAAAGGTTATTTCAGGAAATTGCGGGATACAAAGAAATAGATATTGAAACTTATAAATTTCAAGGTGGCAAAGCTAGTCGTATAATTCAACCCCTTAAATTAAGTACCATAAAAAATGCTCCTTTTTTTGTTCTTTTATATGATTGCGGTTGTGATGCTCATGTAGTTTCTGATATCAGAAAACAGCATGAAAGTCTAACGAATAGTGGCTATGAAAAAATTTTAGGCTTGAGAGATTTATACCCAAAATCTTTAAGTGAAAAGGGACAAGTAGAAGGAGGAATTAAAGGATGGTTGAAGCTGGTGCAGCCAATGGGAATTCCAATTTATATAACTTTAGCTGTTATGGAAATAGAAGCATGGTTTTTAGCAGAATGGCATTATTTTTATAAATTAGATAGCCGTTTAATCCCAGATTTTATTTTGCAACAATTAGGTTTAGATTTAATAAATATTGATATTGAACAAAGGCCACATCCCAGTCAAGATTTAAAGGATATTTATCGATTAGTAAGTAGAAATTATGATAAAAGTGAAATAACTTCGCAAGAGATTATAAATAATCTTGATTATGAATTTTTGTATTTGGACTTGGTTAAGAGAGTTAACCAACTCAAAAGGTTTATTGATGAGATAGATAGTTTCTTGGTTTAGTAAATCAACCGCCAAACTTACCATATAATCGGTAACAATTAAAAATATACAACCTATTCAGAGGTTCTCTCAATGACTTTTATCCCATCCGAAGCGTTTAAATCTATTAGTTATCCCGATCGCACCGTCAAAAGAGCCGATCGCGCCGTCCGCTGTTCCCCTTTTCTATTACACTTCTTTCAGACCATCCGCGATAACAGTGTTTTCCTAACTGCGATCGCCTCAAATTCCGGTGTTGAAAGCGGCTACACCCGATCGCCCGTATCCGAACTCGTAGCTGAAAACTCCCTACTCTGGCTGATCCAAGTCGGCGTGTTGCGGCGGGAAGTAGACGGACAAGGGATTACCGACAGTTTTCGCCTCACGCCCCTGGGCCGCCAACTCGTGGAAAAATGGGAACAGGAAGGACAGGGAGTGCCCGTCGCGTCATTGTGCGATCGTATTGGTAATGCTTTTAGCCGCGGGTTGGGACTGTTCCTCTGAGGGGTTTTCACTCGCCCGAGTCCGACATTCCGACATTCCGACATTCCGACATTCCGACAGGGAATGAATTCCCTGTCTCATAGCGAAAGTCGGTTTTAACCGACTGCAAGTGTCAATTGCTGAATCCTTCAATCTCACCGTCGGTGAAATGTTCAGTTGGCTAACGGAATAGCCCAAGGTCGATTTGTGATATCGTTTATGGTTCGACCGGAATGATTTAACCGCAGAGGGCGCAGAGGGCGCAGAGTTCGAGAAGAGAGAGATCTCTACGGATTTGGTTCGATCAAATGTGCGGTCGATCGCTTATACTAGAATATCTGGTTGTCAGCTCTTCAAGGACGAGAGAGGACTTGCGGTCTTCACTACAAACTTAATTATGATTATTTAACTGGACTTGATATCATCTCTCAAATAACCGCTAACTACTAACAACTAACTACATAAAAAGTTTGTCAAAAATGGAAGCTAAATCTTACAAAGACACGGTAAATCTGCCCAAAACCAAGTTTGATATGCGCGCCAACGCCACCAAACGGGAACCAGAATTGCAACAATTTTGGGCCGATCAAGAAATCTACGATCGCCTATCCGAAAATAACCCAGGCGACTTGTTCATCCTGCACGACGGGCCACCCTACGCCAACGGACAACTCCACATCGGCCACGCCCTCAACAAAATCCTCAAAGACTTTATCAACCGCTACCAAATGCTGCGCGGCAAAAAAGTCCGCTACGTGCCCGGTTGGGATTGTCACGGATTGCCGATCGAACTTAAAGTATTGCAGAACATGAAATCGGAGGAGCGGCTAAATCTTACCCCGATCGAACTCCGCCGCAAAGCCTCCGCCTTCGCGCAGCAAACAATGGAACAGCAGCGCGAATCCTTCCAGCGCTACGGCGTTTGGGGCGACTGGGAACACCCGTATTTAACCCTAAAACCCGAATACGAAGCCGCTCAAATTGGCGTTTTCGGTCAAATGGTGCTCAAAGGCTACATCTACCGCGGCTTCAAACCTGTTCACTGGAGTCCGAGCTCGAAAACAGCCCTCGCCGAAGCGGAATTGGAATATCCCGAAGGTCACACGTCGCGCAGCATCTACGTCGGCTTTCATGTGAAAAAATTGTCAAAATCCCTGCAAACGAAGCTCAAGCGCTATATGCCGAGCCTCTGGGCGGCGATTTGGACGACTACTCCCTGGACAATTCCGGCAAACTTGGCGATCGCCGTCAATCCCGAACTGACTTATGCGGTGGTGGAACCGCCGGCAAATTCCCACATCGCACAACAATTTATGTTAGTAGCTGTCGATGCGGTCGATCGGCTGTCGGCAACTTTTAACACTCAATTAAAAATACTTGCCACCTTCAAAGGCAAAGAATTAGAAGGTTGCAGTTACAAACACCCGTTGTTCGATCGCGAAAGTCCAATTGTTGCCGGCGGTGACTACATTACCGCCGATTCCGGGACGGGATTGGTGCAC
Organism: Microcoleus sp. LAD1_D5; assembly: GCF_036702115.1. Taxonomy (NCBI): domain Bacteria; kingdom Bacillati; phylum Cyanobacteriota; class Cyanophyceae; order Oscillatoriales; family Microcoleaceae; genus Microcoleus; species Microcoleus sp. LAD1_D5. The sequence goes on from NZ_JAUBSA010000020.1 coordinate 50,539, forward strand.
ACCGCACCGGGGCACGGACAAGAAGACTTTATCGTAGGAAAACGCTGCGGTTTGCCAGTTTTAACCCCCGTAGACGAGAACGGAAATTTCACCGCAGAAGCAGGACAGTTCGCAGGTTTAAATGTCCTCGGAAATGGCAATGCCGCAGTGATTGATGCCCTTGCCGAAGCAAATTGTTTGATTAAAGAGGAAAGTTACGCTCACTCTTATCCTTACGATTGGCGCACGAAAAAGCCGACCATTTTTCGGGCGACGGAACAGTGGTTTGCCTCCGTTGAAGGGTTCCGAGATGAAGCCTTAAAAGCGATCGGCGAGGTGAATTGGATTCCCGCCCAAGGGGAAAATAGAATCACGGCAATGGTAAGCGATCGATCGGATTGGTGTATTTCTCGCCAGCGGACTTGGGGCGTTCCCATTCCCGTATTCTACGACGAAGAAAACAACGAACCGTTGTTAAATGAAGAAACGATCGCCCATGTGCAAGCCCTTTTTGCCGAGAAAGGTTCCGATGCTTGGTGGGAATTGTCGATCGATGAATTGCTGCCGGAATCTTACCGCAATAACGGTCGCACTTACCGCAAGGGAACCGACACGATGGATGTGTGGTTTGACTCTGGTTCTTCCTGGGCCGCAGTTGCCAAAGGTCGATCGGAATTAAACTATCCTGCTGATATCTATTTGGAAGGTTCAGACCAGCATCGCGGCTGGTTTCAATCCAGCTTGCTGACCAGTGTAGCAACTAACGGCGTTGCTCCTTACAAAACAGTTTTGACTCACGGTTTTGTGCTCGATGAAAAAGGCCGGAAGATGAGCAAATCTGAAGGAAATGTCGTCGATCCGGCGGTCGTAATTAAGGAATATGGAGCCGATGTTTTGCGGTTGTGGGTGTCTTCGGTAGACTATTCCGCTGATGTGCCTTTGGGCAAAAACATTCTCAAACAGCAGTCGGATGTTTACCGCAAAATTCGCAATACAGCTAAGTTTTTGCTGGGCAATTTGCACGACTTTGACCCGGCAAAAGATGCCGTTGCTTACGAGGAATTGCCGGAACTCGATCGCTATATGCTGCACAGAATGGGTGAAGTTTTTGCGGAAGTCCAAGATGCTTTTGAAAGCTTCCAATTTTCCCGATTTTTCCAAACAGTGCAGAATTTCTGCACGGTGGATTTGTCGAATTTTTACTTGGATATTGCCAAAGACAGACTTTACATCAGTGCGACAGATACCCTTCGCCGCCGCAGTTGTCAGACGGTGATTGCAATTGCTGTGGAGAATTTAGCAAGGGCGATCGCACCTGTGTTGTGTCACATGGCTGAGGATATTTGGCAGTACCTTCCCTATCCGACTCCTTACAAGTCCGTGTTTGAAGCCGGCTGGGTGCAAATTGATGCTTCATGGCACAATCCAGAATTGGCTACTCGCTGGCAGTATTTGCGCCAAGTGCGCGGCGAAGTTAACAAGGTTTTGGAAAAAGCCAGGATTGAAAAGGCGATCGGTTCTTCTTTGGAAGCTAAGGTTTTATTGTACGTTCCCGATGTTGAGAAAAGAGAGCAATTGCAAGCTTTGAATCCCAGCAGCGAAGAATTGGTGGATTATGTGCGATCGCAAAATTCCGTCATCGAGTTAGCGGCAGAGGAGAAAGCAAAAGCAGCACAGGATAAACAGGAAGAACAAGCGGCAAAAGTTGCCAAAGTCTTGACAGAAAACAAAATTTATGTTGAGGCGGAAACGCTCGCAGAAAAGGGCGATCGAGCTTCTCAGATCGTACAGTATTCTGCCCCGGAAACCTCGGCTTTAGATTTGCAGCAAATCTTAGATCGAAGCGCCGAGTTTGTGGCTAACTTGCCTGAATACGCGGGCAACTTTGTCACAGAATACCAAAAAGCGCTGGTAACAGTTGGACTGTTAGCCTCTGTGTTAATAACGGGCCGAGTAACCCTGGCGATTTTGGATACGATAAATCAGATTCCGCTTTTGGGAGGCTTATTGGAAGTCATCGGCATCTTATTTACAATCTGGTTTGCTTTCCGTCACTTGCTGTTTGCCGCCAACCGTCAAGAAATTGCCGAACAAATTGATTCGCTGACAGCAGATGTGGTGGGCCGGAGTACAGCGCTTGTACTTGCAGAAACACAGGCGATCGTCCTCGCACCCCCACTAGAGACAGCGCTTGTGCTTGTAGAAACACAGGCGATCGTACAAACAGCCCCAGCCGAAAAAGTGTTTGTAGAAACACCCCAAATCCCGCAAGCAGAATTAGTGGCGATCGAACCCAAACTAGAAATTCCTGCTGAAATAGCTGTAACGCACGATTCTACAATGACCGGCAAGGGTGTAGACGAATTGCGCTATTTGTTCATTACTTCGGAAGTGGAACTGGTTGAATCGAATGCAATCCTGCAAGAATTGCCGTACAGTTATCAGTCTCCCGAGTTGGCGATTGGTGTAGTCAAAGCGGACGGGGAAAAGTGCGATCGTTGCTGGAATTACTCGACTCATGTCGGAGAGTCGATCGAACATCCGCTAATTTGCGAACGCTGCGTTTCAGCAGTAGACGACAAATTCTAACGTAGGGTGCGCTTCGGGAAAAATTCTTGAGTTGGTGGTTGCCACATTCAGCCCGAAGCGCACCCTACAATAACTTCCTTTGCTTATTTCTGATTAAAAAAACGGCAGACGATTTCACCAGGGTTGTTTTGTCCAAACGCCAAAACAGTTCCATCTTTCTTAACTGTAGTGCGATCGCGGCAATTGTAGACTTCCAGAGGCTGTTTAACTCCATCAACACTCAGAATTACCCTGTATTCCCAATAGTTTTTCGCACTGCGTTTGATATCGACAATGCAAATCTCGCTTCCTTGATAATTGCGGCATACAGAGGCATCAGCAGGAGGCGCGACCCAGAAAAAAGATGTTAATAACAAGAAGTAGCAAACACATTTCATCATCCGCCAACTTACTAAGTCCTATCTTACCTTTTTTGATAACCAACGGACAGCATTTTGCAAGCGACTTAGCAATTGGGCGCGCCCTCAAGTCGCGACATCATAAGATAGCTGAACCATACCAGAACTGTATGTCTGACATCCACTTAACTGCAAAGCTGTAGTATTTATGGGATTAGTAAATAAAGGAATTCCCTCGCCCAAAATAATCGGGTGCACCGATAGAATCACTTCGTTAACAAAATTTTGATTCAGGAAATCGCGAATCAGCAGAGAACCTCCCACCAACCAAATATTCTTGCCCTCAAGCAAGCGCAAATCCTTGACAAAACTCTCTAAATCTGTTACCAGTTCGACATCAGAAGTGGCTTGAAAATCTGGATTTTTCGTAAAAACATAACTCTTTTTTTCCTGGTAGGGATACTCGCCAAAAGTTAGAACTTGTTCGTAAGTTTTTCGACCCATGAGAACCGTATCGATGCTATCTAAGAATTTACTATAACCGTAATTTTGGTCTGTAAACAGCCAGTCAATATCGCCGTTCGATCGCGCAATATAACCGTCCAAGCTAGATGCAATGTATAGTACAATTTTTCGCATGGCAACACCGAGGTTTTTGGGGCTATTGGGGCGATGATAGCCCCAGTCACCTTAATTTTAAATGATTTAGCGTCCTGACGGTAACTTGAGTTCGATACCCAGCTTTTGACCGACATCGATCGCATTATTAGCAATATCAATCGCGCCTCCCACACCAGTACCGAGAATACCAGCCAACGCGACAAGAGCTGTTAAGCTTTTCTTTAACCTGGCTTTATTCCATTCGTTCTCCGGTTTCTCGACTTCCGTTTCGACATCTTCAATATCGATAATTACGCCCTCGCGGATGTCTTCGGGTAACTGGGCGGCGGTTTCGCGCATCGATGAAATCAGTTGTAGAATTTCAGCGGTATTCGCGTTATTGTTTTGAAGGCCGCCAGAGGCTGTTTGTTGGGCATTGTCTTTTACTTCGTTAGCAATAGCAGCGTTGGCTATTTGTGCGCCTTGAAAATTATTGTTGTTTTGGGGAGAATCTTGAGTCATTTTGTTATTACCTAAGTGAACGTTGTACACAATTTGCTGAGAATTAGAAGCATTTACACCATCGTTATATTCTCTTCCGTATTTTTCCATTTCTCGATCGCCCATTTGCTTTCTGCGCCGAAGTTCGATCGACTCATACCCATCCAGCAACTGCCGCAAATCGAGTTTGAGTTTGAGTTTGCCGACACGCACTGTATTCTCGCCCATATCCTCCAGCCCTAGCAATTCATCATAATCCAGCGGATCGGCATCGGGATAACCGGGAACCGGCACCCATTGACTGATTTCCAGATTGGCAAAAGAATTGTGGATTTTGGTAAACGTATCGCGAATCATGCTGAGGAAAGAACGTCGCGTCGATTCCCGCCCGCTAACGGCAATAAAGATTTTCTTATCTTCCGGGTCAGATTTGATCAGGGCGATGTTGTACACCTCAGCGCCTTCCCTGTACTCCAGCATAACCCCCGTGCGCCAGTGGGTGCAGTTGTGGATTTTCTCGTGGTTGAGGACGATGAAGCGCGAGAGGATGCTGTCGGGGAGGATGCGGTAGTGATATTGAAATTCCAGGGTTTCGCCTTGGAGTTTGGTGTTTTGCGGTTCCTCTTTGGGCAAGATGCCGGGGATGAGGAAAGTCCGCGCGGGACAATGGCTGACGGGGAAGCAGAGTTCAAATTCCTCCATCAACTCGGTGAGGCAGTGGTAACGGTGGCTGGGATATTTAGTTGAGTCGAGGATGCGGCTGAGGTCGGCGTAGGTGAGAATGCCTTTGGTTTTGACTTTGAGTGCGTCGTCGCTGAGGAGGGCATAGATGCCTTCAGTCACCCAGTGGGGATTGAGGATGTTGGTGGATTGCAGGATCGGGTGTTCGCGGAAGTTGAGGACAATGCCCAGGTTGTGCAGCAGTCCGATGAGTTGGGTTTGGTCGGTTTCTTCAAAGATGTTTTCTTTGGCGCAGATGGTGGCGTATTCGCTGATGCTGATGATGTCTTTGTCGAGGTTTTCCAAGCGCTGCTTGACTTGGAACCAGCTTAGCGGCAAAAGATCGTAGACTTCTTTGAGTTCGGAGATTTCGGTGTGGATGGCGCTGCGGAGTTCGTCGATGCCGGTTCCGCTTTGGCAAGAGGTTTCGATAATCGCTTTGATGTTGGGATATTTGTCGCGCAAGGCTTTGCGGTTGAGATCCAGGGGTTGTTCGTCGCACTTGTTGCCCACGAGGATGACGGGGGATGCGTCGCCGAAGCTTTCGATCAGTTTCAGCCAGTATTCGAGGCGGTTTTCGTCTTCGCTGGTGCGGCAGTTGCACACGAGGAGGTAGAGGCTGCGTTTGGTAAGGAAAAATTGGTGGGTGGCGTGGTAGATTTCTTGTCCGCCGAAGTCCCAGACGTTGAGTTTGACTGGTTTGGTGTTGACTATAATTTTCCAGTCTGTGATGTTGAGTCCGTCGGTTTGGGGCTCGTTGGGGTTGTATTTGTTGTCGATGAGGCGGTTGATCAGGGAGGTTTTGCCGACGCTGCCTTGCCCGACGAGGAGGACTTTGGTTTCGTTGAGGGGGAGGACTTTTCCGCTGCGGAGTTGGCGCAGGTAGTTGAAGATGGCGGCGGGAGTACCGGGATCTTCCTCCAGGTTAGCGGGCCCTAGAACTTCTGGAGAAATGGGCAGGGGATTGCGGCGGAGGTCGAGTTTTTCAAGTTTTGGCAGTGTTTCTAAGCATTCGGGAATCTTTTCAATCTGATTACTTCTGAGGTTAAGTTCTGTCAGATTTGAGAGTTGGCCGAGTACCCCTGGAATTTGAGTAATCTGATTGTTCCAAAGGGCAAGCACTGTCAGATTGGACAGTTGACCGATCGCCTCTGGAATTTGAGTAATCTGATTGTTCCAAAGGTAAAGCACTGTCAGATTTGAGAGTTGACCGATCGCTTCTGGGATGAAGGTAATCTGATTGTTCTGGAGAGTAAGCAGTTTCAGATTCGACAGTTGCCCGATCGCGTCTGGGATGAAGGTAATCTGATTGTGACGGAGGTAAAGCCCTGTCAGATTGCACAGTTGGTCAATCGCCTCTGGGATGAAGGTAATCTGATTGTTATGAAGGAAAATCTTTGTTAGATTGGACAGTTGGCAGATCGCCTCTGGGATGACCGTAATCTGATTGTAACTGAGGCTAAGTTCTGTCAGATTTGAGAGTTGGGCGATCGCTTCTGGGATGACGGTAATCTGATTGTCACCGAGGTAAAGCTCTGTCAGATTCGAGAATTGGGCGATCGCCTCTGGGATGACCGTAATCTGATTGTAACTGAGGCCAAGCCGTGTCAAATTCGAGAGTTGGGTGATTGCCTCTGGGATGACCGTAATCTGATTGTTTCTGAGGTCAAGCTGTGTCAGATTCGAGAGTTGGGCGATCGCCTCTGGGATGACCGTAATCTGATTCCTACTGAGGTCAAGTATTTTTAAGTTAGTTAATTGCAGAACAACATCAGGAAACTCAGTTAACTTATTCCCAAGAAATTCTCCTTTCTCCTCATCCCGTTTCCCCAACACCAACGTCTCAAGCTGCGTGCACTTGCCAATCTCCGGCGGCAATTCCTCCAAGTCCAGCCCCGACAAATCCAGTTCCGTCAATTTTTCCTCGGCTGCTTGGTCAATTCGCCGCACTGCTTCCTCTCGCGTCATGCCCTTTGTCTCTCGGTAGGATTCATTTTATTGTGACAGGATTTTTTGCTTAGTGGGGAGTTTCCCGCGCACCGCAGCCAAAGAAACCGGGTTTTTTTTGTTTCTACACTGTCATGCGTCTTCTGGGCAAAAACCCGGTTTCTGAGCGAGGCATCACAACTATAATAAAATAACCGTTAAAAGAGGAAAGCCAATGGTGACGAGCCTGAATGTGGATACGGGACTGCTGCAAGATGCGATCGAACTTGAGGGAGAAATTGAGTTCGAGACTCTAGTTGCAATCGCTTTGCGCGAATACATTCAACGCCGCAAACAGCCACAGAATCTCGAACTTAGCTTTGGAGAATCTCTCACTGCATTTCGTGAAAAATATCAACTGCACGAACTGGGTTTAAATCCTGATGAAATTTGGGGAGAAGTTCGCGATCGAACTTTTGCAGGACGCGAGGTCATCTTTGAATGACGCTGCGTTATTTACTCGATACCAACATTGTCTCCGAAATAATGCGATCGATTTCTTCGCGGTGGCGATCGTAATGAGTTTTTGGTTTAGTAGTTACTAGAAATAGCCAGATAAACCGGGTTTCTCAGTTCTGCGTGTGATACATACTTAAACTTTAGATAATCTAAATATAAACACATAATAAACATCAATCTCATGTTTTTTACCAACAGATGACAAAGGGTGGTACGCTTGGGATAGGAAGATATTTGTCTATGAACCAAATTAAACGTGTTGCCATAGTGGGAGGAACCCACGGAAACGAACTCACAGGAATTTACCTCGTGAAGAAATTTGATCGCGCGCCAGAGTTAATTGGGCGATCGACATTTGAAACAATCGCCCTGCTAGCCAATCCCAAAGCTTGCGAAATCGGGACGCGCTACATCGATATCGACCTCAACCGCTGCTTTCGACAGCAAGATTTAGAAAATCCCCATCTCTCCAGCTATGAAGCGCAGCGGGCGAAAGAAATTTACCGCATTTTTAGCTCAAAAAACACTCATCTGCCAAACTTAATTATCGATTTGCACAGCACCACGTCCAACATGGGGCTAACATTTATTCTCGCCAGCCATCATCCATTTAACCTGCAACTAGCAGCTTATTTAACCTCTGTGTATCCCCACCTCAAGCTACTCGCTTCTACAACCAAGAATCATGACAGTCCTTTGCTGCGATCGCTTTCTGAATTAGGCGGTACGCTGGAAGTTGGTGCAGTGCCGCAAGGTGTCTTGGATGCGTCTTTATTTCAGCAAACTGAGCAAGTTGTCGGCACCATACTAGACGGCGTAGAAGCCTACAATCAAGGCACAATGCCTGCTGCAAAGAATCCCCTGACTATTTATCACACCATTGGGGCGATCGACTATCCCAGAAACGAGAAGAGAGAAATTCAGGCAATGATTCATCCTCATCTGCAATCCAGAGATTATGAAGCCCTGAATCCCGGCGATCCGATGTTTTTGACCTTTGATGGTGAGTCGGTCTTGTATGAAGGTAAATCAACCGTATATCCAATTTTCATTAACGAGGCTGCTTACTACGAAAAAGGAATTGCCCTGTGTTTTACCCAAAAGCTAATAGTCAGTCTTGAGTAGAAGATTAAAAATTATTCTTGAGAATTTTCCGGTGACAAAAACTCCTCTTTAGAAGCCGTAGTCAAAGAACGCAATTCCTTCCATATTTCCAAAGTGATAATACAGGTAATCAGCCACACCACACCAGCCGTATAACCAGCAATAACATCGGTAGGCCAGTGAACTCCTAGGTAAAGCCGGCTCAAACCAATAGCAGCAATTAATCCAACTGTCAAGCTGTAAATCGACCAGCGCTGCTTGGGAAAGCGTACACCCAAGAAATATCCTAGCAAACCGTAAATAACCATTGAAATCATCGCGTGTCCGCTAGGAAAACTGTAAAATGTTACATTAACAACGCGATCCCAAAGTTGAGGTCGATCGCGGGCAAAAAGTTTTTTTAACAGTAAATTTAAACCGATCGCTCCCCCACCCGCGATCGCAATTGTTGCCGATTCCGATCGGTGATTGCGCGCTAGCAAAACAATACCCAACGTCAGACAAATCACTAGCAGCAACTTCGGTTCGCCCAAAAAGGTAAAGCCCAGCATTATTTGATCGCGCAGCGGAGTGTGCAATTGCCTCAGAGCTAGTAAAATAGAGGTATCGAAAGCGTAACTTTCTTTTTCCAACACCTCTTCGGCAATAGTGGCAAATCCCCACATCGCCAAAGCCGCAACCGCAAGCCCGGCTAGGCGAATTATCGAAATGAGCGATCGAATTTTAGAACCCATTCTGGAACTAATTAAAATTTTAAAATTTCTCACTCAAAATAATACAACAAAGATAGGAAACGAAAACGCCTTAGCCATCGTCTAGATTCTTGAGCAACTCTATTCTGAATGATTAATTGATTTTTCACTACCCACCTCAGCTTTTACATCCCATCGGCGAATGACTATACTCTCCACAAAATACATTTCTGCAATTTTGTTGACCTTGGGGTTGACAAGTCTTTCTAGCTGTGCTAACAACAGCGGAGTAAGTGCGCCGATCGCCGAAGCCAACACCATCGCCCAGCGTCTCGTTTCGACCGCAGTCGCGCAAAAGCCCAACAACCCGCAATTCGGTAAGCCGATCGACTGTACCCTAGGCAAAGACTGTTTTGTATTGCTGTATTTCGATCGAGAACCCGGCCCCACCGCCGTCGATTTTGGCTGCGGGCGTCAAACCTACGACGGCCACGACGGCACAGACTTTGCCATTCCCGACGCCAAAGCAATGGCAAAAGGAGTGCCAGTTATTGCCTCCGCTGCAGGCAAAGTTTTGCGATCACGAGATGGTGTGGTCGATCGGCGTTTACAAAATGATACAGAAAAAGCCAACATCGCAGGCACAGAATGCGGCAACGGCATGGTAATCGACCACGGCGGTGGTTGGGAAGCCCAATACTGCCACCTCCGCAAAGGCAGCGTTGCCGTCAAACCGGGTACGCAGGTACAAAAAGGCACAGTTTTGGGCATGGTGGGAAACTCTGGGATGGCATCTTTCCCCCACGTACACGTAACTTTTCGCTATCAAGGCAAACCCGTAGATCCGTTTGTCGGCCCCGACGCGAAGGTAGGCTGCAACATCGCCCGCAATCCTATTTGGGACAAGCCTCTAGACTATATTTCCACAGGTTTAATTCGGGCTGGTTTTGCCAATAAGCCACCCGATATCAACGCTGCCTGGGAAGGACAATTTTCAGAGACTAAACTCCCTGCAAACAGTCCAGCTTTGTTGTTTTGGGTACAAAGTTACGGAGTGCTCAAGGGCGATCGGGAACAATACAAATTATTTGCACCCAACGGCACAACCATCGCCGATCAGACCAATGAAATTAAAGCCCCCAGCCGCACTTGGTTGGGTTATGTCGGCAAAAGAAACAGCACAAATTCTCCTCTGATTCCCGGAGTTTGGCGGGCCGAATACCGGTTGACGCGGGGCGATCGAGTTTTGGCAGAAGTCAAGCGAGAAGTTGAGTTGCGTTAGTCCGTTGACTGTTGACTGGTGGCAGTATTGAATTCGTGTATCCGTGTCAAAATCACTCTCTTCCTTCTTCCTTCCGAAGGTTATTTCAGCAGCCACCCAAATAATTCTCCGACACTCAACCGCAGTTCGCTAGCGAAGGACGGCACCGGTAGCAGCATTTCTGGTTCATCAAATACTGCTGTCTGTTGCTGAGGAACATAAACAAAAACGCATTGTTCGTCGGGATCGATCAGCCAGCCCATGTGACTTTGATGATTTAAACAGTGGAGAATATTTTTAGTAACTTTAGTTTGACTTTGTTCCGGCGACAAAATCTCTATTGTCCAATCAGGAGCTATGGTAAAAACATTAGCAATTTCGCCGTTATCATCTGTGGGAATTCTGTTCCAGACAAATACTGAAACATCAGGCACTGTTGACCTTCCGCCAAAGGTACACCGGAGTTATGGAAAAGCTCGTGCAACTTTTTTTGGTTTTAATATAGCGTTAATGAAAATAATTAGTTCACATTGAGTCGCACTGTGTTTTCCTTGTGGCAGTGGTTTCTGAATAATTTGATTATCAATGTATTCGCTTGCAGGTTTGGTTTCGGGTAGTTGGAGAAACTCTTCTAAAGTTAAGGATTTTAATGTTGTTTGTACCATTTTAAGTTCACCTTTAATTAGATAGATCTTTTAGCCGCAGTCTAGTAATCAGGCAAATTGTTCCAAGCTTGAGCCACAATGTCGCTCAGCCATAGCCTCTGAGCAAAATCGAGCAGATTGTCGTCCGCGAGTACCTCAGCCTTTAATTCCTCCAAAGACTGAGATCGCGATCGAGCTATTTGAATCACACCCGCGATCGCCGACGCCACCAATTCTTCATTCAGTGGCTGCTGTCGCAAAGCAATCATTTCTTGAGGATTCGTAGGAATGGGATAATTCATAGAAGTGCATACCGAAAGGAGTAGATATTCAGCCACTGCGCCCCCACCGAGAGCAAGAGCGATCGAAAACCTAAAAATCTGAGAACATTGTAAACTTATTTAAAACTCAATAAGTATTCGGGAGTATAGCCTACTTTGCTCCCTTGTCAACTCCCCCATCTTTATTAATTTATTCAGAATTGAGAGCCTAATCATGCAAGAAATTCTTTATCTAGAAGTCCCGACACCGGATACAGCAGCCGTCTGCACTTGGTTGCAGCACGAATTCGATCCCGGAATCGGAGAAAAAATTATTACTGCTGACGGCTTTCGCCTGCTTTCACCAGCCACAACAGCCGAGGTTCTGAAGTCTGGAACTCAAAATGCCAATCCAAAACCCGCATTGGCTGACATCAATTCAGGAAACCCAAATTGGCGATCGACAGAACTTTCCACCTTTGTCTGGTCACTGCAACGCACCACTTATTTAAAAGTCTTTCGTCTAGAAGAGGCGCCTGCTGGAGAAAGAAAGTTCCTGGAAGCTCTGAATCTTGCTGTGAGAAACAAGTTTCCCGATCGCTACCGAGAACCCCCTGTCATAGACCTCTCCAAACAGTCAATTTTTGAGGCTCTTGCCCCCTATTACCCCCTCACCGTCAAATACTTCCAAAAAATGCCTCAAGGCGAATACGACCTCAAGCGCGTCTACTGGTGGGAACAGCGTTGGCGCGAAGGCACTCGCAATCCTCAAACGCCAAAACAAGTAGTGTTTTTGAAGGAAGAGGGAACAGGGAAGAAGGTAGAAGGAAGAGGGAAGAAGGAAGAGGGAACAGGGAAGAGGGAAGAAGGTACAATTTCGCTGTCTGATTCTGGCGATACTTTTTATGACTTAATTTATATTGGCGGGGCCTTGGGAGTGATTCACGCCGCAGTCATGGCGAGATTGGGCTACCGGGTGCTGCTAGTTGAACGAATGCCTTTCGGGCGAATGAATCGCGAGTGGAATATTTCGCGGGACGAAATTCAAAGCTTAATTGATTTGGGTTTATTTACGGCGGCAGAAATCGAAACTTTGATTGCCAGAGAATACAAAGATGGCTACAACAAGTTTTTTGATGCTAACAATCCGCCCGTGGCGAAAGCGCCAGTTTTGCACACACCAAAGGTACTCAATGTAGCTTTGGACGGAGAGAAATTGCTGAATTTAGCGGGAGTTAAGCTAACAGAAGCTGGTGGAGAAATCTGGGACGAAACTGAGTTTCTTAGAGCCGATGTTGAAGCAGAAAAAGTAGTAGTTCAAGGCCACCACTTGCCGACAAAAGCCGATCGCACTGCATTAGGACGGCTGCTGGTGGATGCAATGGGTTCGGCTTCTCCCATCGCTTGGCAATTGAACGAAGGGCGGACTTTTGACAGCGTTTGTCCGACAGTGGGAGCAGTCATCGACGCAGGATTTGAGCCGGGAGTGTGGGATTCCGAGTACGGGGATGTGCTCTACACTCACGGGGACATTTCCCGCGGGCGCCAGCTCATTTGGGAGTTGTTTCCCGGCGCCGGCACAGAACTGACAGTTTATCTATTTCACTACCACCAAGTACATCCAGAGAATCCCGGTTCTTTGCTGGAAATGTACGAGGATTTTTTCGCAATTTTGCCGGAATACCGCCGCTGCGATGTCGATAAATTGGTGTGGAAAAAACCGACCTTTGGTTATATTCCGGGGCATTTTAGCAGCAACAGCAGCGATCGCTCCGTGGCGATCGATCGCCTAATCTCGATCGGCGACGCAGCATCCCTGCAATCTCCCCTCGTTTTCACCGGCTTCGGCTCTCTTGTCCGCAATCTTTTCCGCTTAACAGACCTGTTGAATACAGCTTTAAAGCACAATTTGTTGACGGCAAATCACTTAAACCAAATTCGCGCTTACCAGAGCAATGTTTCAGTAACTTGGCTGTTTTCTAAAGGCATGATGGTTCCTACCAGGAGCAGTTTGCCACCCCAAAGAATTAATTCAATTCTCAATACCTTTTTCGGTATTTTGGCAGGGCAAAAACTCGCCGTAGCCGAAACTTTTATTAAAGACAGAACCGACTGGCTAACTTTCAATCGACTGGCGATCGAAGCAGCCGGAAAAAACCCTTCTCTCCTCTTGTGGATTTTAGATTTTGTCACCTTGGGGGATATTTGGCGCTGGCTGGGAAGTTACTTGAATTTTACTCTGCTGGCTTTGGCCAGTTTGCTGTTCGGATGGCTTCCCAGCTTCGCCCGCAGGGTACAGCCTTGGTTGGAGCCCCGGTATCCGGCTGTTTGGCTGTGGCTGTTGGCTACCAGCTATGCTCTCACCTATGGCATGGGAAAGGGGAGAAAAGAGTTGTGAGTTTTGAGTTTTGAGTCAAAACTCAAAACTAGCAACTTCAGTTCGCTATCGAAAACTCGGCAATTCAATTTCAGCTAGCGATCGACGTTTTTTAGAAGCCCGCAGCGGACTGGCAATCAAGGTCAGCCAGTCGGGTTGGGCGACTGCTGTAGGTTTTGCCAGAGTCGATCGCACTTCTTGAATGCCAAAGGTTTCAACGGAGTTCAAAATTTGAAAAGCCCTGGCTAATTCTTGCGTGTCCACATTGGTAGCAGTTTCGGGTTCAGACTCCGCCACCGGCAGTTCAGGTTCCGCAACCGCAGGGGCCGAGTCAGGTGCCGGCTCATGAGGCTGGTAGGTTTCGGTCTCCTGTAATTGAATGGCGGATACTTGGGCTAATTTGTTGAGTTCTAGAGGGGCTGGGGATTCAGGCTCGATCGCATCGACAACAACCGCTACCTCTGGATGCTCTTCGGTTTCCGACCAAGGTTGGACAGGGGAAGCGTTAAAGGCTGGCGGCAGCGGAACTTGAGAGCTTTTGACCACCGCCAGCAATGATTCTAATTGCGCGCTGGCGCTATCCTCTGCATTGTCAGGCGGCTCGATCCTCGGCGACTTTACCTGCGGCCTGTCCAAACTTCTTTCCAAGGCAGCTTTAAATTGCAGGGTGTGGCGCTGCTGGCGGTGCAAGCGCGATCGTAATTCCCTGCAAAGATTTTCTGTAGTTACTAACTGGTGTAACTGTTCGTTGTAGCGCTGCACAGTAGACGCACATTCTCGCTCAACAGTCGCTAGCCTGACTTGGCTGGTTGCCAACTGACTTCTTAAACTTTCGACTAAAATTTCTTGACTTTGGAGGGTTTGATGGGAAACTTCCACTTTGCCAAACAGCCGCGTCAATTGTTCTTGAGTATTTTCGAGTTCGGCTGTGCGCTGTTCTAGCAAAGTTTCGCGATTCTGCAAGGTGTTTTGGGACTCTTCGAGAGCTGTTTCTAGCTGCGCGAGGCGCTGCAAAAGGTCGCGGTTGCATTCGTGCAGCGCTTGCATGAGGGTAACTGGGGTCGATCCTTTGCCCTTAGCCTCTTCCGCATTGCTAAGCAGATTTTTCAGATGATCTGAAATCGGGGGCGAGCCCGCCTCGGTCGGCTGCGTCTGAGATTGCGAATTTTTTGTTTCAGGTTGTGTGGGAATTGCATCTACGCCGATGGCGTTGGGAAAATCTACTGTTTGCCAGTCCTCTTCTGGCTGTTGGGGAACCCTTGCGGGAGTGTCTGTCGGATGGGGGACGATCGGCTCAAAACCCCCAGCAGCAGCAAAATTTGACTGCAATGGTTCGGTATCGGATGGAACAGCAGGGTGCGGTTGGTGCTGATGGGCTCGAAGATCAGCTTCTGACATGGCTTTTTATCCCAATAGTCACAGGGTCTCAGATACAGTCTATCCTTATAGATTCTCTAGAAGGAAGCCCCTAAGTCATAGCTTTTGTCATTTTTCCTGTTTTTTCGGGCAATAGCCTCTAAATCGAGTGGCGCGATCCGAACTACAAGCCCAACTCAAATTAAGGCGTAAGGTGCGCGCACCAGCACTCAGAAGACGTGAGTTTTTGGCCGCCAGTCCGATCGGAATAATTTTTCCCGATGTCTAACGCCCTGTATTCAGCAGCGATTCGCTCGCCTAAGCTTTAACAACTGCAAAATGTTTGTCAATGATTGCTGGAACTTCTGCCGGTGCAATGCGGCTGTAGCGAGTTTTGTCCGGCATCACAACTATAACTGGGCCCGCTTTGCACTGTTTGAGACATCCGGTTCCCTGAACTGTCACTTGGTCTTCTAAACCGCGCGAATTCAAAGCATTTTCTAAAGCTTTACAGACTCCTCCAGCGCCCCGCTTCTGGCAGTCTGATTTTTGACATATTAATATTTTGGTTTGGGTTTTTGCCGGAGATTTTACAGTTTGAGCTGCTGTGGAAGAGGAGAATTCGCTTTTGCTGATCGCGCGATCGTTGGATGTCCCTACCGCAACAGGTACATTGGTGGAGTCGAGCAGTTCAGGCGATCGATCGTTCTGACCTTGAGCCAGCTTAAGGCTGCGAGCTTTAAGTTTTATTTTACCGTTTTTTAAATTGAGTTCTTTCTCACCTACAACTTGAACTTTCAACCCGGGCGTCAAAACAGGTAACAGAAATGACCGCAATTCCTTGGAAAGTTTAACAAAAAATTCTACTCCGCGATCGTTGCTAATTCGCAAATATTTAAGTTTGCAGCCATCTTCAACAATCAGGCCGAGGATTTCTCCCTCTAAACTGAATTCCGAAACTTGCTTGCCAGATTTATACATTGTTATGACTCCTTTAAATCGGTTACATCCGTTACATCTTGTACACTGCTCGTTGCCAAACTTCCTTCTACCTTGCTCTCATTTGCCAGCAGCACTCCAGCCACTGCACCAGTTCTGTCCTAGAAGCGCTGACTTGTTTCAACACGCTGATTAGCTGAGCAGCTTGCTTAATAGTGTTGATTTTTGCCCGCAAAGGTTGGTCAACCGCACACCAGCAGGGAATTTCTAGTTCTTGCAAGCGTTTGTAAACTTGCCACCTATCTAGCCAACTAACTTGCACAATGTCACAAACTTCTAATTCTGCATCTGCTGGATTCATTTTTTAACAACAGTAATAATTTGCATTAATTTTTACCCTGACTGGTAGCGGGTAGAAGTTAAAAGCTAGGTTTTCCCAGAAAATCAAGGATTGTCCGAAGCCCTTCCTGAAAAATTCTGCCTTTTGCCTTATGCCTTCTGCCTTCAGAAGGTGCGCCCCACTTTCAGGAAGCGTTCAGAACGAGAATATTTTTAAAGCATAACCCAACTGCTAATTATTCTCAATAGGTTTATAAAAAAAAATTCCTACTCTATAAAATCTTCCACTATCGAGGCAGACGCTGCTTGACGGGTAAATCTAGGGTGCTAGACTGACTCTATTGGCAACAAAACTGCCTATTGAGAGGAGAACACACATGGCCCAGATTCAGAGTGCATTGAGACCATTTGGCCACTTAGCAGAAAACCCAATTTTGTTGGAACATTCAGTCACAGCACCGATTTGTGAAGGGATGAACGCGCTGCTGGCCAGTTTTCAGGCTTTATACCTGCAATATCAAAAACATCATTTTGTGGTGGAAGGGGCAGAATTCTACTCCTTGCACCAATTCTTTCAAGAAAGCTACGGAGAAGCTCAAGATAGCGTCCACGAGTTGGGCGAACGGTTAAACGGATTGGGCGGCATACCAGCAGCGGGTTTTAGCAAGTTAGCCGAACTGTGCTGTTTTGAGCCGGAACCAGACGGCGTGTATTCCTGCCGCCAAATGCTAGAACACGATTTGACGGCGGAACAAGCTATTATAAGTTTGCTGCGGCGTCAAGCAGGACAAGCAGAAAGTTTGGGCGATCGAGCTACGCGCTACCTCTACGAAAAAATCCTGCTAAAAACCGAGGAACGGGCTTATCACATTTCCCACTTCCTCGCCCCCGATACCTTAGTGCAGTTGAACTTGAACTAACAAGCTGTTTGTAGTGAGGACTCAAGTCGTCATCCCTTAATCAATCAGGACTAGAGTCCTTGCTACAAACCAATTTTACTCGGCTCATCCGATCGGTTGAGCTTAAACTAGCAACCTGTTTGTAGTGAGGACCTCAGTCCTCATCATCTCGTGTCTACGTAAAAGGGTGAGTAGTCCTCATTGGCGGTAAGCGGATTAATTAATACGTGTACCTACAGGTTGAACGTCTTTTGCCAAACCAATATGCGCCAACGACACGGATCTGTTGTTGTACTTTATTCCAGCTAAAGCCCATTGAAGCTCAAGTGTCCCCACCCAAAAGCGTGCCCGGTTGATAACATCTGGTAACACAGGATAGTCGCTTTGCATACGCCGTACAATACTTTCCCCATAATTACTCAGTAGCACAGCAATGTCACAAGCTGGGTCGCCCAAACCAGCAGTGCCAAAATCGATTAACCCGCTGATGCTCTCTGAAAGGCGATCAAACAGAATATGATAAACTGCCAGGTCGCCATGGATAAGTACGGGTGTGTAGCTGAGGTTAAGTTCACCTGTAACTACAGGTGCGAAGAGCTCGTGTATAAAAGTTTGCTGATGACGCCACAAATAAGGAAAGAGAGTTTCCTGAACTTGCCCGTACAATTCTAACCAATCTTCACGGGAACGCCCCACCTCAGATGAAGACAGCCCAGCATTAACTAAAACTTCATTTGGAATGCTGTGCAATTGTTGGTAAAATCCAGCTAGTTGGGAGATGATACGCGCTTGTGATGTTTTAGTTAGCTTCAGCAGGGTGTTACGCGAAAGTGGTTCACCTTTAATAAATGTGTAGCTAACAAAGCCTTCTTCCAGATGTTCAAAGTGTGGAACCCGCAATTCAACATAATTTCGCACTACTTCCAACACCTTAGCTTCCTGGGAAAGAGCCTTTTTCCCCCAGTCATCTTTGGCAAAGCGACATACAATCTGATGATTAACAACTACCACGTCGTTAACCATGCCATCTTGATTAAAGTCCAGATGCTCAAAGGAGATATTAGGGTAAACAGCACTAATTTTTTCTAGATACTCACAAGGAATATTCATATAGCCTTTCTCAGTAACATGAGGTGCTCTCGCGGGCATAGGGCATAGGGCATAGGTCATAGGGCATAGGCATAGGACTCGCGCCCATACCTCACTTTCTTGAGAACCGCTATAGTAACTCCTGACGTTAATACAACAAACAATCAAAATTAGTCGGACATTTAGCCCGATTGCACCGGCTTCACTAATTTTTGTGTTTTTTGTAGTAACGTATCACTGTGATTTAACTCTTCAGAACACCGTCATAGATAACTTTAACACCATTTTACACATGGCCAATATTAATTCTTTGTCCTTACTACAAACAAATTTGATTATCATTGTTCGATCGCACATATTGATATCTAAAAAAAAGCGGGCAGTTTTGTGACTGCCCGCTTTTTTTATACAAAGTGCGCTCACCCCCAGGGAATTAAGGCGCTAAAGCATTGCCGCGCAACAAGCTACCAATGGTTTTGGCGGTAATCTTCATCTGCACGAAAGGATTGGCCGGTACTACTGTTTTATACAAGTAGCTATCGAATGTGAGCTTCTGCACATCGCGATCGGCACACATTTCCACAAAAGCTTCGCGAGTAGCATCGGAACGGTAGAAAACGCGCTGCAAAATGTCGAGAACTTTGTAAGTAATGCCGTAGGCTTTATCCCACCGCTTCAGGTAAAGCTTGATTTCCTCTTCAGTCGGAATGCGCGCGCCTTTATTGGAAATCTCCACAATAGTTTCGGCGCACATCCGGCCAGACTTCGCAGCAAAGTAGATTCCCTCGCCAGAAGACTTGGTAACGTAACCTGCTGCATCGCCTACGAGAGCAACTCGGCCGACAACCCGGCGGGGACGCGGATGTTCCGGGATGGGGTGAGCTTCCACTTTAATAATCTCACCGCCCATCAGTTTTTTGGCAGCGCGGGCGCGGACGCCTGCTTGCAGCTTTTTGATGCTGGCTTGATTTACTTTCATTGTGCCGGTACCGACGGCTACGTGGTCGTATTTGGGGAACACCCAAGCGTAGAAGTCGGTAGATACGTCGTCGCCGACGTACATTTCGGCTAAGTCTTGGTAGTAAGCCATTTTATCTTCTGGCAGGCGGATGCGTTCTTGGAAGGCGATCGCATAATTGTAATCACCAGCGTCGATCGCCTTTGCGACGCGGGAGTTGGCGCCGTCGGCCCCAATCACCAAATCCACTTTCAGAGTTTTCTGAGTTCCCACAGCGGTGCCGTTGGAGTGGTCGGCATAGTGGAGTGTATAGGGGTCAGTGTTGTTGGCGGGAATCTCTAATGTGTGAACGGTGCCGTTAATCAGTTTCGCACCCAAGGAAGCCGCGCGATCGCGCAGGAAGCCATCGAGCACTTCGCGGCGGCACATACCGATGTATTCGTGTGCGTTTTCAATATTGATGTCCACCTCGACGTTGGAGGGGGAGATCATTTTCATTTTTCTGACTTGGCGGTCAATAATACTTTGTGGCAAGTCAAATTCGCTGACCATGCACAGGGGAATCGCCCCACCGCAGGGTTTGGCGTTGTCTAATTTACGCTCAAATAGGTATGTTTCGATGCCTGCTTTTACCAATGTTTCGGCGGCGGAAGAACCCGCAGGGCCTGAACCTACTACTGCAACCCTTAGTGTCAAAGCTTTTCTCTCCAGTTTTTTTCTATAGGCATTACTCAGGTGTGATGGTATCACGGACTTTGGATGCGGTGGCGTGAAGCAGGGGAGATTTCAATGAAATGAAACAGAGCTTAACAGTTCGATACGAAAATCGGGTTTCGGGCAGTAGGTGCGATCGAATATCTTAAATTTTTTAGTGTAGATGAAGGTGGATGGACGGTGATGTGCGATCGAACATTTTGCCCTATTTTCTAAGAACAGGCTTTCGGGCATGTTCCACAACAGATGAATTTTCTGCTTGTGGGGAGTAGGGGTTGGGCTTCTAGCCCGCCCGGAATAGGTTAGAACCAGTCCAATAAGTTACATTAAAGTTACTTGCAGTTATCTAAAATTCTTATGCTCGGTAATTTTCAACAAAGCAACCTGCGGATTGAGCTTGAAGCTTCCGAAACAGCGATTAGAGACAGCTTGTTGCGTCCGAGTCAATTGCAGCAGTGGCTGTGGCCGCAGCAGTTGTCTAGCGGTTTGCCGGAAGAATTTGCTCAAGGTTTGACCTTTACAAGTTGGCTAGGCCCCGTGGCAGTTCAGCATCACGTTGATATTGTTGAGCACAATTGTCTGCGGCTGTTATTGAGTCAGGGAATTGACGGATTTCACGAGTGGTATTGGGGCGATGGTTGGGTGCAGTCTCGGTTGGAGGGAGTGTCGCTGCTGCCGCTGAATTTGGGGCAAACGGCTAGTTTACTCCGGCTGCGGGAGTTTGTAGCCGGGAAGGGTAAGCGGAAGTAGATCAATGACTGTCCAAAATCATCAGAACAAAGTCTGGTAGTCCTGCATAGCAACGAAAAATCCTAAACATTTTTAGGGGTAAAGAAGCGTTGTAATCATGGATAAAATACCAGAAGGCACCCACATGATTGGATATCTTTAGAGATAGATGAGAACAAAGTCTTTCTTATCAAACGACATATCCTTTGCTGAAGGGTGTTATTGAATCTTTCCATATCAGAAGTTTTGCCAGTATCTTTCCCCAGAGATTTGTGTCGCTGGGGAATATTTTTTTTTGAGCGTGACCAAAAATCTGTATAATAGACGGCACATAGTCTGTCAACTACTGGGAGGGAGTCCCAAAAACCTTTAGCACCCATTTCAACTCGACTTCCTATATAAACCCCTAGAATTTGTTTGGTTAAGGCATCAATTGGCAGCTCTTTCCATTGCTTGTTACCCTGATGCTCTACGAAAGATTACATTTCATCACGTTGGATCGTTAGCTTGCCTTGTTTTTTTGACTTTACTTGAACTTTCCGGGGGACTGATGCTAATTGTTGAAAAACACATAGTATTGGAACCAGCGGGGGGACACCCTCGTGACTTTGACAATTGCGACTCAAGATATTTTTTCTAATAAAAGGTGATCTCTCAATTTTTTTGTTTCTTCTGAAATCCTTTGATGTCTGGGGTTTTAAACAAACTGCCTGTGACAATCTCTACATTCAAAATTTTGCTTAGCGCTGGGGGTGGGACAATTTTTAACGATGTTTGGATAACCGAAACGGTGACAATTCATGGAGTTGAGAATTAACAAGGCTTAGGTACGTCGCATGATAACTCCTTACCCTTACTATGCCAGACCACCTGAAAGCCTCTTCGCTGCCGAAAAACTAAGAGTGTGTTATAAAAACATAATTTGTTCCTTTCTAAAGCGCTATTCTCGACACAACGAACCCGGTGTGTTTTGACTTCGCGTTAATTTTTACAAAAAAAATAAATATGCTGTCCATTCCAGGCATTGCCGTCCAGAAGCTGCTTTACGAAAGTACCAATTCTCTGGTATACCGGGCGATTCGGGAAGCGGATCACCAACCGCTCATCCTCAAACTTCTCAAAGAAAGCTACCCCACACCTCAAGAATTGCTACGCTACCGCACCGAATACCGCATCACGCGAGAGCTGAAAGAGGCGGGAGTCGTGCAAGTTTATGAATTGCAAAAATACCAAAACAGCCTCGTGATTTTTGTGGAGGACTTTGGCGGGGAATCCTTGAAAATATGGATGCAGCAGCGAAAGTTTAGCCTCAAGGAATTTCTGCAAATTGCGATCGCTGCCACTGAAACTTTAGGGCAAATTCACAGTGCCAACATCATCCACAAGGATATTAACCCTTCTAATATAGTATTCAATCCAGCGACCGGACAGCTCAAAATTATCGACTTTGGCATTTCCACTCAGCTAACGCGAGAAATGCCAACCCTGAAAAATCCCAACGTTTTAGAAGGAACCCTCGCTTACATCTCGCCGGAACAAACTGGTAGGATGAATCGTTCTATCGATTACCGCACTGACTTTTACTCGCTCGGTGTCACCTTCTACGAATTGCTGACAGGAAAACTGCCTTTTGAGACAGAAGACGCTTTAGAGCTAGTTCACTGCCACATTGCCAGACAACCAGTTCCCCCGCACGAAATCAAGCCAGAAATTCCCCTAATTGTTTCGCAAATTGTCAGCAAGCTGATGGCAAAAAATGCGGAAAATCGCTATCAAACTGCATTGGGCCTTAAGCAGGACTTAGAAATGTGTCTGGTTCAATTACAAGAAACCGATAGTATAGAAGAATTTGACTTGGGAACGCTGGATCTTACAGACCATTTCCTGATTCCCGAAAAGTTATACGGCAGAGAAACAGAAGTTTTTCATCTATTAAATGCCTTTGAAAGAGTTCGTAATGCTAGTGCCGAAATGATGCTAGTAGCTGGCTTTTCTGGGATTGGTAAAACCGCAGTAGTGAATGAAGTGCATAAGCCGATCGCCCGACAGCGTGGCTATTTTATCAAAGGCAAATACGACCAATTTCAACGCAATATCCCCTTCAGTGCATTTGTGCAAGCATTTCGGGAATTGATGGGACAATTATTATCAGAAAGTGACGCTCAGTTACACAGATGGAAAACCCTGATTCTCACCGCAGTAGGCGAGAGTGGGCAAGTCTTGATTGACGTAATTCCTGAATTAGAACACATCATTGGCCCTCAAAGTTCTGCACTAGAATTGTCGGGGAGTGCCGCCCAAAATCGCTTCAATCTGCTGATGCAGAAATTTGTCCAAGTATTTACCCAAGCAGAACATCCCTTAGTGATGTTTCTGGACGATTTGCAGTGGGCCGATTCAGCATCTTTGAAGTTATTACAACTATTGATGGAAGATACGGGCCATCTGTTAGTATTGGGTGCTTATCGGGATAATGAGGTATCACCAGCTCATCCGTTTATGTTGACTGTGGATGAGATTGTGAAGTCTGGGGCAGTAGTGAATACGATTACCCTGGAACCGTTGAGTTTAGCAGATCTCAATCAGTTGGTAGCAGATACGCTGATTTGCGATTTATCTTTAGCCGGGCCCCTGACAGAATTGGTTTATCAAAAAACCCAAGGTAATCCATTTTTCTCGACTCAATTCCTCAAGGCATTGTATGAAGATGGTCAAATTATTTTTAACCCCCCTCAATCCCCTCTTAGTAAGGGGGGCAGCAAAGGGGGGTGGCAGTGCGATATTAATCAAGTTACATTTGCCGACGCCTCGGATGTGGTGGAGTTTATGGCGGCGCAATTGCAGAAGTTGCCTGCCGAAACTCAGGATGTTCTAAAACTGGCGGCTTGCATTGGGGCGCAGTTTGATTTAGAGACATTGGCAATAGTCAGCGAAGAATTACCAGAAGAAACGGAATCAGCGCTGTGGAAAGCCTTGCAAGAAGGACTCATTTTAGTGATTTCAGAAGGCTATAACTTCATTCAAGCAGATGCTCAATCCCCAAATCAGTCTGTTGCTAATCCCACTTATAAGTTCCTGCACGATCGCGTCCAGCAAGCGGCTTATTCATTGATTCCCGACGAGCAAAAACAAGCCACTCATCTGAAAATAGGACAGTTACTGCTACAAAGTTCTTCCGAGATAGAAACAGAAGAAAAAATATTTGATATTGTGGGGCATTTAAATCAAGGAATTGAGTTAATTCATCAATTAAGTGAACGCTCAGCCTTAGCCCAACTAAACTTAGAAGCTGGACGTAAGGCCAGAAATTCTACCGCCTACGCTGCGGCAAATATCTATCTACAAACGGGAATTGAGCTACTGACAGTCAACTGCTGGCAAACTCAATATGAATTGGCGCTAAATCTTTATGTTGCTGCTGCTGAAATTGCCTATTTGAATGGGGACTTTGATGGTATGGAACAGATGGCAGCACTGGTTTTGCAAGAAGCTCAGACGATTTTAGATCGAGTTAAAATTTACGAAATTAAAATTGCCGCTCAGACAGCCCAGAGCAAGGTGTTAGAAACGATCGCAGTAGCAAGAGAAGCACTCTTACAATTGGGGATTGAACTGCCTGCCGAACCTGATCAAGCCAAGATTGGCAAAGCGCTACAATCCCTTGCGGCCCTCCTCGGCGACAGAAAGATTGAAGAATTGGTTGACCTACCTGTGATGACAAATCCACAGACTCAGGCAGCTATGCAACTGTCTGGTATGTTGTTTCCACCCATTTTCCAGGGAATGCCCGGTTTGCTGCCCCTGCTGAGCTCAACGATGGTGAGTTTATCGCTCTCCTTTGGGAATGCACCCGCATCGACGGTGGGTTATGCGATGCACGGGATGGTTTTCTGTGCCTTTTTCCAAGAGGTGGAAACGGGCTATGGCTTTGGGCAATTGGCACTTTCATTGCTGGATCGGTTGAATGTACCGGAATTTAAGTCCACAGTTCTACTTTTGTTTGGTGGCTGGATTCAGCATCGCCAAGAATCTCTTTTGGCAACGATACCGACGCTGAAAGAGGGCTATAGGTTTGGTATGGAAACCGGCGACTTTGTAGACGCTGGCTACAACATATATATTTGCTTTTATACTCATTTATTCGCTGGTGTAGAACTAGACACTTGGGAACCAGAAATAGCAAGTTATAGGGCGGTAATGGCGCAGTTGAAACAATATTCTGCGCGGGTTTATTTGGATATGATTCAGCAGACGGTGCAAAACTTGAGGGAAACCCATACTCGGCCGGATTTGTTAATAGGCTCTGCCTACGATGAAACGGTGATGATTCCCAAGCACTATCAGGATAATGAATTCACGGCGATCGCCTGTGCCTGCATCTTCAAACTGCTGCTTGCTTACTGCTATGGCAATTACACGGCTGCCCTAGACCACATTTCCCAAGTCCAACAGTATTTGATGGGAGTATCTGGATCAGCATTTGTTCCAATTTTTCATTTTTATGCAGCCCTGACGCATTTGGCACTTTTTCCCGGACAGCCAGCAATTGAGCAAACTGAAATTCTTGGCTTAGTGGAAACCCATCAAAGCACGCTGCAACAGTGGGCGCAAAATGCTCCGATGAATTATCTGCATAAATGGTATTTAGTGGAAGCAGAACGCTATCGATTTTTGGGCAATAAAGCCGAGGCGATTGAAATGTACGATCGCGCAATTTCGGGAGCCAAAGAAAACAAATATGTTAATGACGAAGCCCTGGCCAACGAACTAGCAGCCAAATTCTACTCGGAATGGGGCAAAACAAAAGTTGCTCAAGCCTACATATTTGAGGCGTATTATTGTTATGTAGAATGGGGAGCCACTGCTAAGGTAACGGATTTAGAAACGCGATATCCCCAATTATTCGCGGTAACTCAACCGGGAAGGAAAAATACTCAAACTACCGTAGCAATGACAACGACTGGTTCGGGGAATCACCTAGATATCGCCGCAGTCATGAAGGCTTCTCAGGCGATTTCTGGAGAAATTATGCTAGATAAGCTACTGTCTAGCTTGATGAAAATTTTGATGGAAAATGCAGGGGCGCAACGAGGCTATCTGATTTTGTTAAGCCGGGGACAACTGTTCATTGAAGCTGAAGGGACAATCAATGACGAACTCGTCACCGTGTTGCAGTCAATCCCCGTTGAAACCTGTCAAGAACTTTCCTCTGCAATTGTCAATTATGTGAGTCGTACTCAAGAAAGCGTGGTACTAGATGATGCTGCGCGATCGGGACAATTTACCAACGACGCCCACATCCGAAAGCATCAGCCCAAATCAATTTTATGTGTGCCGCTGATTAACCAATCTCAAATCATTAGTATTGTTTACTTAGAAAATAATCTAACAGCGGGTGCTTTTACCCCTGAAAGAGTGGAACTATTAAAAGTGTTATCTGGACAAGCAGCTATCTCGATTCAAAATTCTAAGCTTTATACAGAAGTACGCAAAAATGAAAGCAGGCTGGCTCAACTCAACACAGCTTACGAGCGATTTATTCCCCATCAATTCCTCCAGTTTCTAGAGAAATCAAGCATTATTGATGTGGAATTGGGCGATCAAGTGCAGTTAGAAATGTCGGTGTTGTTTTCCGACATTCGCGACTTCACCACGCTTTCGGAAACTATGACGCCGGAGGATAATTTCAAATTTATAAATTCTTATCTTTCTCGCATGGAACCAGTCATTAATGAAAATCACGGGTTTATCGACAAATATATTGGCGATGCGATTATGGCGCTATTTAGCGGGGAGGCGGATAATGCGGTGAAAGCGGGAATTGCTATGCTGCACCGCCTCGCTGAATACAATGAATACTGCGCTAACGCTGGCTGTGCACCGATTCAGATTGGGATTGGGATTAATACGGGTTCTTTGATGCTGGGAACTGTGGGAGGACCAAATCGCATGGACGGGACAGTCATCAGCGATGCGGTGAATTTAGCTTCTCGCGTAGAAAGTTTGACGAAAAATTATGGGGTGGCGCTATTAATTACCCAGCCAACTTATACGCGCCTAAAAAATCCATCCCAGTACGCAATCCGCACCCTCGATACGGTAAAAGTCAAGGGAAAATCCGAAGCTGTGACGATTTATGAGGTTTTTGATGCAGATCCACCAGAAATTAAACAAGCCAAGTTAGCTACGCTGGAATTGTTTGCAGAAGCTAGGGCACTTTACTCGGGAGGGAAGTTATTTGAAGCGGCGCGGCTTTTTGAAGAGTGTTGGCGTCAGAATCCGGGCGATCGCGTGGCTAAAATTTACTGGGAACGCTGTGAGTCTGCATTGGTGACTCGCACAAAAATCAAAGACAGGCTACACAATTTACATTAATCATAAAAGTCCCAAACTCGATCGCTACATCAAAAACTAAACATTTGTTACAAAAACAAAATTTTTTCCTTTCTAACGCGCTATGCTCTAGAAAAAGCTGGTGCGTTTTGACTTCGCGTTAATGTTTACCATAAAAATCAATATGCTCTCTATTCCAGGCGTTGCTGTCCAGACGCTGCTTTACGAAAGTGTCAACTCTCTGGTTTACCGGGCGATTCGGGAAGCAGATAACCAGCCGATTATCCTCAAACTCCTCAAAGAAAGCTACCCCACACCTCAAGAATTGGTGCGCTACCGCACCGAATACCGCATCACCCAAGAGCTAAAAGAGCCAGGAGTCGTGCGGGTTTATGACTTGCAAAAATACCAAAACAGCCTCGTGATGTTTGTGGAGGACTTTGGCGGCGAATCCTTGACAATATGGATGCAGCAGCGAAAGTTTACTCTGGAGGAATTTTTACAAATTGCGATCGCCACCACGGAAGCATTAGGGCAAATTCACAGCGCCAATATTATCCACAAACAGATTAACCCTTCTAATATTGTTTACAACCCGGAAACGGAACAATTAAAAATTATTGACTTTGGCATTTCCACTCAGCTAAGCCGAGAAACACCGATACTGAAAAACCCCGGAGTTCTGGAAGGAACCCTTGCTTACATCTCACCAGAACAAACTGGCAGAATGAATCGCTCTCTCGATTATCGAGCTGATTTTTACTCGCTCGGTGTCACCTTCTACGAATTGCTGACAGGAAAATTGCCTTTTGAGACGGAAGATGCTTTAGAGCTAGTTCACTGCCATATTGCCAGACAATCAGTTCCTCCGCACGAAATCGAGCCAGAAATTCCCCTAA
Source organism: Microcoleus sp. LAD1_D5 (assembly GCF_036702115.1). Lineage (NCBI taxonomy): Bacteria > Bacillati > Cyanobacteriota > Cyanophyceae > Oscillatoriales > Microcoleaceae > Microcoleus > Microcoleus sp. LAD1_D5. The sequence continues at coordinate 78,304 of NZ_JAUBSA010000020.1, forward strand.
TTGTGTCTCAAATTGTCCGCAAGCTGATGGCGAAGAATGCCGAAAACCGCTATCAAACTGCCTTGGGAATCAAGCAGGATTTAGAAACTTGTCTTTTTAAATTACAAGCAACAGGTAATATTGAGACGTTTGCCTTGGGAACACGGGATATTACCGACCGTTTCCTGATTCCCGAAAGGTTATACGGCAGGGAAACGGAAGTTTTTAATCTATTAAATGCCTTTGAACGAGTCAGTACAGGTAGCGCCGAAATGATGCTAGTAGCTGGCTTCTCGGGAATTGGTAAAACCGCAGTCGTGAACGAAGTCCACAAGCCGATCGCCCGACAGCGTGGCTATTTTATCAAAGGCAAATACGACCAATTTCAACGCAATATTCCTTTCTCAGCATTTGTGCAAGCATTCCGGGAATTGATGGGGCAATTATTATCAGAATCCGATGCTCAGTTACACACCTGGAAAACCCGGATTCTAACAGCAGTAGGCGAGAGTGGGCAAGTGCTGATTGAGGTGATTCCTGAGTTAGAACGCATTATTGGCGCCCAACCGACTGCACTAGAACTATCGGGGAGTGCAGCCCAAAATCGCTTCAATCTGCTGATGCAGAAATTTGTGCAAGTATTTACCCAAGCAGAACATCCCTTAGTGATGTTTCTGGACGATTTGCAGTGGGCGGATTCGGCATCGCTGAAATTGCTACAACTGTTGATGGAGGATACGGGGCATCTGTTGGTATTGGGTGCTTATCGGGATAATGAGGTATCACCGGCTCATCCGTTTATGTTGACTGTGGATGAGATTGTGAAGTCTGGGGCAGTGGTGAATACGATTACCCTGCAACCTTTGAGTTTAGCAGATCTCAATCAGTTGGTAGCAGATACGCTGATTTGCGATTTATCCTTGGCCGGGCCCTTGACAGAATTGGTTTATCAAAAAACCCAAGGTAATCCCTTTTTCTCGACTCAATTCCTCAAGGCGTTGCATGAAGATGGTCAAATTATTTTTGACTGGAATGTACGGCATTGGCAGTGCGATATTGCTCAAGCTAGACTTGCCCATGCCTCGGATGTGGTGGAGTTTATGGCGGTGCAATTGCAGAAGTTGCCTGCCGAAACTCAGGATGTTCTCAAACTGGCGGCTTGCATTGGGGCGCAGTTTGATTTAGAGACATTGGCAGTAGTCAGCGAAGAATTACCAGAACAAACTGCATCATCACTCTGGAGAGCATTGCAAGAAGGACTCATTTTAGTGATTGCAGAAGGCTATAAATGCTTCCTTCAAACAGATGCTCAATTCCCTCCTGGGTCTGTTGCTAATCCAACTTATAAGTTTCTGCACGATCGCGTCCAGCAAACGGCTTATTCCCTCATTCCCGACAACCAAAAACAAGCTACTCATCTCAAAATTGGACAGTTACTTCAAAAAATTTACTCTGAGAATAAAAAAGAGGAAAAACTGTTTGATATTGTCGGGCATTTGAATTTAGGGCAAGAATTAATCAGCCAGCCAAGCGGGCGGGAGACCTTAGCCCAACTTAACTTAGAAGCCGGACGTAAGGCAAGAAATTCTACCGCCTACGCTGTGGCTAATATCTATCTGCAAACAGGAATCGATCTACTAACAGCTAACTGCTGGCAAAGTCAGTATGAATTGACCTTAAATCTCTACGTTGCTGCCGCTGAAGCTGCCTATTTGAATGCTGACCTTGAAGGCATGGAACAAATGGCAGAACTGGTGTTGCAAGAAGCTAAAACGATTTTAGACAAAGTTAAAATTTACGAAATTCAGATATCTGCACAAACATCCCAGGGCAAGATGTTGGCGGGGATCGCAGTACCCAGAGATGCACTCTTGCAATTGGGGATTGATCTACCCACCGAACCTGACGAAGCTTTGATTGGCAAAGCGTTACAAAACTTGGCTAACCAACTCCAGGGTAGACAGATTGAAGAACTGCTTGACCTACCGGTGATGACAAATCCACAGAGTCAGGCAGCTATGCAATTGTTAGGAATATTGTTTGCAATTAGTATCCAAGGAATGCCCGGTTTGCTGCCCCTACTTAGCTCGACGATGGTGAGTTTATCGCTCTCCTTTGGGAATGCACCCACATCGACGGTGGGGTATGCGCTTCACGGCATGGTTTTGTGTGCCTTTTTAGGAGATATAGAAACTGGTTCTGACTTTGGTAAATTGGCACTCTCATTGCTAAATCGGTTCAATGTGCAGGAATTCAAGTCAATAACTCTACTTCTGTTTGCGTGCTTTATTCAGCCTCGCCAAGAAGCTCTCTGGGCAACGATACGGACACTGAAAGATGGCTATACGGCGGGCATGGAAACTGGGGATCTTCTAAACGCTGGCTACAACATAATCAATTACTTCAATGTCAAATTTTGCAGTGGGGTAGAACTGGACACTTGGGAACCAGAAATAGCAAGTTACAGGGCTGTCATGGCGCAGTTGAAACAATATTCTGTTCTGATTTATTTGGATATGATTCAGCAGACGGTGCAAAACTTGAGGGAAGCCATGAGTCAACCGAACTGTTTGAGTGGAACTGCTTACAATGAAACGGTGATGATTCCTAAGCACCATCAGAACAATGAATTCATGACGATCACTGTTGTCTACACCTACAAACTGTTGCTTGCTTACTACTTTAGTAATTACAGGGTTGCCCTAGACTACATTACCCAAGTAAACCCGTATTTAATGGCAGCATCGGGAACTATTTTTATTCCCCTTTTCCATTTCTATGCCGCCCTGACGTACCTGGCACTATTTCCCCCACAGCCAGAAACCGAGCAAGCTGAAATTATTACTCAGGCGGAAGCCCATCAAACCATCCTGCAACAGTGGGCGCAAAATGCTCCGATGAATCATTTGCATAAATGGTATTTGGTTGAGGCCGAAAAGCACCGGGTTCTGGGCAATAAAGCTGAGGCGATTGAAATGTACGATCGCGCCATTTCTGGGGCCAAAGAAAATAAATTCCTCAACGAAGAAGCACTAGCTAACGAACTCGCCGCCAAATTTTACCTAGAATGGGATAAAGAAAAATTTGCCCCACTCTACATGATTGAGGCGTATTATTGTTATATCCAATGGGGAGCCACTGCTAAGGTAAAAGATTTAGAAACGCGATACCCCCACTTATTAAAACCTATTCAAGCCGGAAGAAAAAACACTAAAACTACCGCAACCGTGACGACTACGGGTTTGGTGAATCACTTAGATATCAGCACATTAATGAAAGCTTCTCAGGCGATTTCCGGTGAAATAATGCTAGATAAGCTACTGTCTAGCTTGATGAAAATTTTGATTGAAAATGTAGGGGCGCAACGAGGCTATCTGATTTTATCAAGTCAGGGACAACTGCTCATTGAAGCTGAAGGGACAATAAATTCCCAACAAGTCACCGTGTTGCAGTCAATCCCCGTTGAAGATTGTCAAGAACTTTCGTCCGCCATTGTTAATCATGTGGCCCGCACTCAAGAAACCGTGGTACTAGATGATGCTGGCCGAGAGGGACAATTTACCAACGAGCCCTACATCCAAAAAAATCAGCCCAAATCAATTTTATGCGTGCCGCTGATTAACCAATCTCAAATCGTAAGTATTGTTTATCTAGAAAACAATCTGACTGCTGGAGCTTTTACCCCAGAAAGAGTGGAACTATTAAAAGTGTTATCTGGACAAGCGGCTATATCGATTCAAAATTCTAAACTCTATACAGAAGTACGCGAAAATGAAACCAGGCTGACTCAATTCCTAGAAGCAATGCCAGTAGGAATAGTTGTACTCAAACCCAGTGGTACACCTTACTACGTTAATCAGAAGGGGCAGCAACTTCTGGGAAAAGGAGTTGCGCCTGATGCCACGCCCGAGCAATTCGCAGAGGTTTATCAACTATATACTGCGGACACTTCCAATCCGTATCCTACTGAAAAAATGCCTGGAGTGCGGGCATTAAATGGTGAAAGTTCCACTGTTAATGATATGGAAATCTACCAGACTGACAAGGTTGTACCCATCGAAGTTTGGGGAACGCCTATCTATGATAATCAGAGCAATATTGCCTACGGCCTAGCAGCATTTCAAGATATAACCGATCGCAAAAAAGCCGAAACAGAGCAGATCAGGTTCACCAATGAACTTTTTAAACTCAACAAAGCTTACGAGCGCTTCGTCCCCAATCAGTTCCTCCATTTTTTAGAGAAACCAAGCATTGTCGATGTCGAATTGGGCGACCAAGTACAGTTAGAAATGTCGGTGCTATTTTCTGATATTCGCGACTTCACTACGCTTTCCGAAAGTATGACGCCGGAGGACAATTTTCAGTTTATTAATGCTTATTTATCTCGGATGGAATCAGCGATTATTGAAAATAGTGGCTTTATTGATAAATATATTGGTGATGCGATTATGGCCCTATTTAGCGGTAATGCTGATAATGCAGTAAATGCCAGTCTTGCCATGCTGCATCAACTGCAAGTATACAATCAAGAGCGGGTTAATTCTGGTTATGCCCCGATTAAGATTGGCATTGGCATTAATACGGGGAATTTAATGTTAGGCACGGTGGGCGGGCAAAATCGCATGGATACGACGGTAATTAGTGATGCGGTGAATTTAGCTTCTCGTGTGGAAGGATTAACAAAAAATTATGGTGTTGCTTTACTGATTACACAGCAAACTTTTAATAAGTTAGCTAATCCTAGCAACTATGCTATGCGGATGATTGCTCAAGTTAGTGTTAAGGGAAAAGTAAAGTTATCTACTATTTATGAAGTTTTTGAGGCAGATATTCCTGAAACAAAGCGAGGTAAATTAGCAACAAAAAACTTATTTGATCGAGGTGTGAGCTTATACCGCCAACAAAAATTTATCGAAGCTACAGAATTTTTTGTTCAATGTTTAAGCTTCTGCCCTTCGGATCAAGTTGCCCAAATTTATTTGGACTGGTGTGAGCAAAAAACTATCATTTTAAACATCGATCTATTAGAGAGAAGTTTAGCATTAATTAAACCTCACTCTGATGAATTTGTCAGTAATTTTTATGAAATCCTTTTTAAGGATTCTTCTCAGATTAAAAGTCTTTTCATGAATACAAAAATGGCACACCAAAAAGAAAAGCTTTGGCAAAGCTTAGAAATAATTATTGAAAATTTACGGAAACCTAAGTTAATTAATGTTTTGGCTAAAGGATTAGGTGCAACTCATGCCAAATATGGCGTTTCAGTAGAACATTATCCTGTTGTGGCCAATGCACTCATTCAAGCCCTGAAAGCGCAGATGGGTTTAGAGTGGACACCTGAAACTGAGAAAGCTTGGGTAGAGGCTTATAAAATTATTCAGTCAGCTATGATTGATGGCATGGCAGTTATGTGACCTTGATGATGTGTTTGATGCTGACCCACCAGAAATTAAAGAGGCAAGTTAGCTACGCTGCAATTGTTGGCCGAAGCTTTGGAAATTTACTCGGAAGGGAAGTTTGCTGAGGCGGCGCGGCTGTTTTCCGAGTGTTGGCGTCAGAATCAGGGCGATCGCGTGGCTAAAATTTACTGGGAACGCTGTGAGTCTGCATTGGTTACTCGCACAAAAATCAAAGACCGGCCACACAATTTAGATTAATCATAAAAGTCCAAAGCTCGATCGCTACATTGTTGGACGGGGAGATCATTTTCATTTGAGGGGGTGACCACCCCGTCAACCTCGGGTCGCTATAATCTATGTTACATTCCTGCGATATTTGAGAATATTCTCGTCGCAGGTATTCTAGTGCGTCATTAATTACCTCATCCTTTTCAGCTTCATCTCCTGGAATTTGGACATAAGCTTCATCAAGAACAGATTTAATTAGGGCTTGCTGAAAAAGTGAGAAAACAGCATTTAGAAAGATGAGTGAATTCGAGTTCTCCTCGGCAATATAAGTT